>JBBQCQ010000101.1:0-9056 GCA_038318835.1 Gemmatales bacterium
GCCCGACAAGCTGCTCGACAGCCTGACCGATCAGCAAATCTGCGACTTGTTCGCCTATCTGCGGTCGGACCCGCCGAAGAAGTGAGCGACCCGTGTACACTGTCGGTATTCGTTTTCTACCATGGGGTGTGCCGTGCTGCGATTCGTTCTGGTGGGGTTCGTCCTGATCTCGAGCGGGGCCGTTGCCGATGCGCAGGCGAAGAAGGTGGCCGAGCTTTTCCCGCCGAACATGCTCGCTTACGCTGAGATCGACGCCCCCGCGGCCCTCGCCGACGCAGTCGCGGCGATAGTGAAGGGTTCGACACTCGAAGACGGGCTGAAGCTCATCCACGACCGCCGCGACACGAACCGAGACGCTCGCCTCTTCAACGGCCAACCCGCCCTCGCGTTCCTCACATCGGCCACGTCCCCGGAGTTCCTGGCCGAAAGTCGCAAGTTCCGCGGGGCGGCCGTCGGTTGGACCGGCTTCACCAAAAACTTCGAGCCGAAGTATGTCGCTGCGATCCTGTTCGGCGACAGCACCGCGGCCGGGCTGATCGCGAAGACGTTTCTTGCGAACGAGGCCACCTTCCGCCGCATCGACTCGCTCGACGGCGTGCCGATCTATCAATCGCGAGCGGCGAGTAGCCTGAGCTACGACCCGAACACCGGCAAGCCGATTGTGCCGGAACCGGCGAGGGCGACCGAAGGGCCGCTGGAGGCGACCTACGCCTATCGGCCGGGGCTGTTCGTGGTCGGGTCGAACAAGGAGGCCGTTGCCGATCTGCTCGCCCGTTACCGCGGCCCGGCCGAGTCGTTCGCCGCGAGCGACGAGTACAAGAGCCTGAGCGAGTTGCGGAAGCCGGGCATGACGTTCTGCGTTCGCTTGAAGGAAGTCGCGGCGGCGGCGGACAAGGCGAAGAAGTCGGGCAAGGATGTGCTCGATCCGACGCTGCTTTCTTATCTCAAGCTCGTGCTGAGTAGCACGGCCGCCCCAATGCTCGCTGGTCAGTTCGCAGTTTCTCCGCAGGGGTTGACGCTGACGATGAGCCTGACCCGCGATCCTTCGCAGCCAAGCCCGCTGCTCGACCTGCTCGATGGCAGCCTCGCGCCGCCCACGCTCGACGTCTGCCCGCCCGACCTGGCCGCCGTCTGGACGATTGCACTGCCGAAGGCGCAGCGGACGGGGGCGTGTCTGCAACTGGCCGACGCGGTCGCACGGGCCGAAGGCGAAGTGGGCAAGTTGCCGTCCGACTGGCTCGCGGAGTTGGAACAACGATCGACGTTGCCGATTCGCGAGAAACTGTTGCCGTCGATGCGGGCGGTGTCGTTGTTGTTGCCGTCGAAGCAAGAGTTGCCGCCGAAGGTCGAGGCGATTCCGGTGGTCGCCCTGCATCTGGAATCCGAAGCCGCGGCCGAGGAGATGATCGCGGCCATTCCCATTTTGATCGCGGGCGTCCGGGAAGTCGCCCCGTCGCGAGCAGCTGTCGAGACGGTCGCCGGCGTGCGGGTTTCGTCCCTGGCCGATCGGGGGGGCACCGTCCACTTTGCGCGCAGGGGTGCCACGCTCGTGGTCGGTCGCGAGCGCAAGGGGGTCGCCGCGTGTTGTGCGGCCGCGGCCGGGAAGAACCTCGCCGCGGACTTCGCGAACCGCAAGCTGCCGGTGCCCGATGCGACGACAACTTCCTACGCCACGGTCCTGCCACTGGGGTTGGCCCTGTCCGATCAGTGGGGGAGTGGGAAACTCCTGAACCAATTTCTGCCGACGGCCGGTCGGCCCGATGTGCTGATCGACAGTTTGCCGTCGAATGTCCTGAACCCTCAGCCCATCTACACCTACGCGGACTTGTCGGCCGCGTTCGGCCCAATGCCGCCATTGACGGCCCGCGTGACGAAGTCGGCGGGCAAGATCGTGCTGGATGCTCGCCTCGACTTAACCACCGTCGGCGTGCAAAAGGTGATCGACGCTCTGATACCCGTGGTCGAGAAACTCGGCACGGCCGGTACCCCGCCGAACGGGCGGTTCTACCTCGACCGCTGAGAATTTGGGAGTTTCTGTTGCATCTTCGCCGGCATCGCGGTAGACTTTCCTCACACGAGGGTCGTCATGTTTGTGCCGTTACTTCTTCTTGAGATTCTTGAACTCCGGGTAGCCGGGGCCGTTCCCTCGTGTCGAATGTCATGATTTGACCCACGAGCTTGATACGGCCCCGGACGATTGTCCGGGGCCGTTTGCGTTTCCGAGTGTCCTCTCGTTAGGAGCCGACGATGACGATGCCGAACGATCCGAATCACGTGATCGTGTTCGACACCACACTGCGCGACGGGGAGCAAAGCCCCGGATGCAGCATGAACCTGAACGAGAAGCTCGAGATCGCACACGGCCTTAAGGACCTCGGCGTGGACGTGATCGAGGCCGGCTTCCCCATCGCCTCGCCCGGCGACTTCGAGAGCGTGCAGGAGATCGCCCGGCAAGTTCACGGTCCGATTATCTGCGGCCTCGCCCGGTGCAACACGGCCGACATCGACCGTGCCGCCGACGCCGTCAAGCATGCCCCGCGGCCGCGCATTCACGTGTTCCTGGCCACGAGTGCAATCCACCGCGAATTCAAACTGAAGATGAGCCGTGAAGAAATTCTGAAGCGAGCCGTTGAGGGTGTCAAGCGTGCCCGCGACCAGATCGCCGATGTGGAGTTCTCGCCGGAAGACGCCTCGCGGACGGAGCTGGACTTCCTCGCCGAAGTCGTCGAACGCGCCGTGGAAGCCGGCGCGACCACGCTGAACATCCCCGACACGGTCGGTTACGCTGTGCCGACGCACTACGCGGACATCATCCGGCACCTGAAGAAGACCGTCCGCGGCATCGATAAGTGCGTCCTCAGTGTCCACTGCCATAACGACCTCGGCTTGGCCGTGGCGAACAGCTTGGCCGCACTGAAGGAAGGCGCGCGGCAGGTCGAGTGTACCATCAACGGCATTGGCGAACGGGCCGGCAACACCGCCCTCGAAGAAGTCGTGATGGCCATGCGAACCCGGCAAGACTTCTACGGTCTGACGACCGGCATCAACTCGCGGTTGCTGCTGCCGATCAGCCGAAAGCTCTCTCACGCGACCGGGATGCAGGTGCAGCGGAACAAGGCCATCGTCGGCCAGAACGCCTTCGCCCACGAGGCCGGCATTCACCAGGACGGCATGTTGAAGAACCCAAACACTTATGAGATCATGCGGCCCGAAGACATCGGCCTATCGCGCACGGAGTTGGTGCTGGGCAAACACAGCGGCCGACACGCCCTACGGCAGAAGATCACCGACCTGGGCTACCACCTGTCGGACGAGCAACTGAACAAGGTGTTCGCGGCCTTCAAGGTTCTGGCGGATCGCAAGAAGGACATCTACGACGCCGACATCGAGGCGTTGGCCGACGCGCAGATTCACGAGTCGGTCCAGAAGGTGTGGAAGCTTCAGTCGTTCACCTGCAACGCCGGCACGGGTACTTTGCCGTCGGCGGCGGTCTCGCTCGAACGCAACGACGGCACCATCTGCCGCGATGCGGCCCTCGGTGATGGGCCGATTGACGCGGTGTTCAACGTCATCGACCGCATTACCGGCATCTCGCTGAAGGTCGTGGACTATCGCGTCCGGGCCGTGACCCTCGGCGGCGATGCCCAGGGGGAAGCGTTCATCGAAGCCGAACACGGGGGCAAGAAAGTGACCTCGCGGGCCGTGTCCACCGACATCGTGGAAGCGAGCGCTCAGGCCTACCTCGACCTCATCAACCGCGTGGCCGCCCGCCACGACCGCGACCGCCTCAAGCCGACCGACAACGTCTCGCACGACGCCGTGCCCAGCCTGTGACGAAACGACGTGGCCCCGGAGCATTCTCCGGGGCCACGTCGTTTATGCGAAATGAATTGCGCATTAGTGGGCTTTGGTCATCTCGCGGCACGACTTCTCGCACTTGCGGCACTCTTCGGCACACGCCTTCATGTGAGCATCGTTCGGGAACTTCTCGCACTCGGTCGCGCACTTCGCACACGTTTCCGCACACGTCGAGCAGATCATCATCGAGTATGGCCCGCTCCGGGCGACGATCTGCGACGCAGCCGCGCACACGGTCGCGCAATCCTGGCAGCTCACGAGCGTCGCGTGGTGTTCCTTCTTGCCTTCGCTAAGCATCCGGCCGCAGTGCGTCGAACAACTGTCGCACACGCGCTGACAGTCGGAACAGGCTTTCGCGCACGTCATCATCGTGTCGCCGTGACCGGCGTGCGGGTCGGCGGGCTTCTTGTCTTCGGTCTGCCCGAACCGGGCGAACCCGGCCAGCGCGGCGACGGAAAGCACCACGGCCATCAAACTGATTCCGCTTAGATTGCGCGTCGTCATGAGAATCTCCGAGACAGGGGTTTGCCGACGAGTCGGCTGAGAGAACCGCGGAGATAAACCGCTGCATTTCCGGTGCCGAGTTGCTTGCTCGGGAGACGGCGAGTCTCAAGCAACAAAAATCGCCGAGTGAAACACTCGGCGTTCCCGAACTACCTTCGAGGGCGATTACTTTTTCTTCTTCAGCATGAACATGAACGCCTTCTCGTCGTCGAACTTCTTCGGTCGTTCGCCGCCCATGCCATCGTAGGTCAGCTTGAGTTCTTCGCCGACCATCTCGATGATCCCCTTCGCCTTCGTGCCCTTCAGCCCATCAATGGCCGACTCGGTGATTTCCATATCGATGCTCGGCGGCGTGGTCTTCGCGTCGATGGTGTACGAGAAGACGAATTGCGTCTTATCGGACTCCTTCATCGTGATCTTGTCTTTGGTGATCGTGTACATGCCCTTCTTGGCGTTGTCGTCGATCTCCTTGCCGAGCTTTTTGCCGCCCGTGATGGTCCAATCGCCGAGCATCTTCTCGGCCTCGAACTTCACTTCCTTCTTGTCCTCCGCCGCGACCGGGAGGACGAGAGCGACAACCAGGGCGAACGCGATCCCACGAATCGACTTCATGACGGAACTCCTTCCGAGAGACATGACGGCACCCCGAGACCACCCCGGCGTGCCGTGAACAACAGTTTATACCCGTCCGTCGAATGTGCAATCGCGGGCCGACCCGTCAGTAACTTCGCGTGACGAAGCGGAGGAGTGCCAGGCCCAGGAACAGAACAAGATAGCCACCCGCGACGCCGAGGACTTCTCCCCAGGCAAGCGACCGCAGTTTCATTCCCTCGCGGCGCTGTTCGCCGTCCGACAGGAGTCCACGAGTGACAAGGTTGCCCGTCAGCGTGTCGAGGTCTTTCGTCCTCGGCGTGAAGGTGTTCAAGACATCGAAGACTTGCACGAGCGTCCGCGGTGGTTTCGGCGGGCCGCCTTCGGCAGGTTCTTCCTCGACGGCCTCGGCCGGCGGTTGGGGTTTGGAATCGTCGGCCTTTTTCTGTGCGGCGGGCCTCGGTGGTCGGCCTTCGATCTGGAGATTGTCGAGTACCGTCAGTGTGTTGTGAACGGTCCCGATCACCCAGATCAGGAACCAAAAGACGACCGTGACGACAATGCTCACGAGGGCGTTGCGGGTGAGCACGCCGAACAGGGTCGAGCATGCGTATAAGATCGCGAAGTAGAAGGTCACACTGAACACGCAGTACAGAATGCCCGGTGCCCAGACGCCGGTCCGCAAACCGATGGCGAGCCAGATGCCCCCGTAAGTCACCGCGGCTAGCACTAACACGAACAGCAAACCGCCGATGTACTTGTAGAGGAGGATTGCGGGACGGCTGAGCGGTTTGGTTAGTAGCAAGTCGATGGCTCCCTTGCGGAGCATATTTGGGACGAAGCCGGCCGTCACGATCACCCCGGCCATTAGCAGCACCCAGGCGCCGAGCGTGTTGACGAGGCTGTTCTCGATCAGGTGAATGAGTTGGCCCAGGGGGGCCTCCAAGAATGACATGGGCACGGCTCCGAAGAACAAGCTCGGCTTGTGAGGCCATGCGAGCGGGCTGCTCGCGCCCGAAGCCGTCACCTGGAAGTCGGCCGCGTTGTCGTTCTTGATCTTCGTCACCGAGGTTACATTCAGTCGGGTCACGCTCGTGAGTTGGAACTTGACGAACTCTGCCGCCAGGTCCGTTGAGTAGGCCGGCTTCTCGCCACCCGCCAGGGTCGCCCAAGTTCGCACGGCTTCCTGAAACGGATCGCGGAAGAAGTTGTTGATGTCGAACTTTTTCGGCTGCTTATCCGCCCCGACTTCGACACTGCCCTGGCCCGTCGACGTGATGTTCAGCCGGAACGTCACGTCGTCTTGCCACGGGTTGCCCCCCTTGGGGGTTACGGCCACATCGCGGACGTAGGCGTTGAATCCGAAGACGTGGAGTTTGGTCCCCTCGCCGCGTTCTGGCGAGACCATTTGCAGTGGCGGGGGGTCATTGATCGTCCGCAACTCCGGGATGATCTTGCTCAGGGCCTGTTCGGCCGGTAGCGGCCGATATGAGATACTGAAGACCAGGAGCGTGACGATGCCGGAGATGATGAGCATGACGGTGAAGATCCAACCGTCGATGGCCTCGCGGTACGAGTCTTTCAACATGGCGAAGAACTTGTTCACTCCCGCTCCTCCCGGCTTTTCCTGGATCGTGCAGACTGAGCTGGCTCTGTCCGGCCGACTTCGTTCACAAACACGTCTTCGAGCGTTTGCTTCTTTTCGACGAGATGCCGCAGTTTCAGTCCGTGCTGTGTGATAAGCGCGAGAACCGGGTCGATATTACCGGCGTCGCCGAGGACGACTTCCCACTGCTTCTCGAACTTCTCGACACGATACCCGAGGTGTTCGACTTCCGTGGAGGGAAACACCTCGCCGGGGGCGAGGCCGATCACGTAGCGGCCCTCCTGCCGCGTCAGTTCGGCCACCGTGCCCATGCGGATGATTTCGCCCCGCTGCAGGATGGCCACGCGGTCGCAGAACAACTCCAGTTCTTGCAACAAGTGCGAGTTCACGAACAACGTGCGCCCTTCGTCTCGCAGCTTCTCGAACAGTTCGCGGAGTTCCTTGCGGCCGACCGGGTCAACGCCGTCGGTCGGCTCGTCGAGGAAGATCACGTCCGGATCGTGGAAGATGGCCTGGGCGATGCCCAACCGTTGCTTCATCCCCTTCGAGTAAGTGCGGAGCTTCGAGTCCATCCGCTTGCGGATACCCACGGTTTCTAGCACCTCGGGAATCTTCCTCCGGCGGTCGTCGCGGCTCATACCGTAGAGTTGACCGTAGAAATGTAAGAGGCTCGCGGCCGTATGGTACTGCGGGAACTGGTGGTCTTCCGGTAGGTAGCCCACTCGCTTGCGGACGCCGGACCGGCCGGCCGGTTCGCCGAGCAAGTCGGCATCACCGTCCGTTTTGCGGACGATACCGAGGAGGATTTTGATGAGTGTCGATTTGCCGGCCCCGTTCGGACCGAGCAGGCCGAAAATCTCGCCCCGGTTGACTGTTATCGAGACGCCCTTGAGAGCTTCGACGGCCCCATACGTTTTGGCCAACCGATTCGTAACGACGACCGCTTCTCTCGCAGCCACAGGCGACCCCCTCCGCGTTCGCATATACTTGGTGTGATACGACATTCGCCGGCATCGCCCACGCATTGACACCCGCCGCGATTTTTCCTCGAATACTTAACCTCAGGAGTGCGTTCCATGCCGAAGTTGACTGTCGAGAACGTCGGTGAGTTCGACATCGCCGATGACAAGCGGCTGATTCTGGCTCTGACCGACGACGCGAAGGTGGACCAACTGCACGCCTGCGGTGGCAACGCCAAGTGCACGACCTGCCGCGTGGAGTTCGTGGCGGGTGAACCGACAAAAATCGCCGAGGCGGAAAAGAACTTGCTGGCCGCGAAGGGTCTCAGCGGCGTGCGCCTGAGCTGTCAGATCGCGTGCGACCACGACATGAGCGTGCGAATCATCAGCCGCTTCGAAGGCAGCGGTCGCAAGGACGCCGGCAAGCGGCCGACGGACGCGATTGCCCCGCCGCCAGTTTGGGTCGAGAAGTAAATGCGGTAACGGCAAGAGTTAACCACAGAGGACACAGAGAGGGAAAAATCATTCATCTTGGCTTTCCCTTCTCTATGTTCTCTGTGCCCTCTGTGGCTAATTCTCTTCTCTCGCCGACTGACCTTCGCGCCGTTGGCTGTCGGCGGCACAATGTGGAGTGAATGAGAATCCTCCACACGGCCGACTGGCACCTCGGCGACCGCCTCGGGCGGATCGACCGCACCGACGACCTGCGCCGGGCCGTCGAGCGCATCGCTGTGCATTGCCGTGAGGCGAAGGCCGATGTATTACTCGTCGCGGGCGACCTGTTCAGCGAACTCTCACGGCCTGACGCCCTGCGCGAGACGATCCGCCACTGGCAGGACGTGTTCGCCGACTTCCTCGGCAACGGCGGCACTATCCTCACGCTCACCGGCAATCACGACAACGAGAACTTCTGCCAGACGCTTCGCCACGCCATGTCGCTGGCTGCACCGAGCGTGGGCAAGCTCGGCGACCACGTCCCGCCCGGCCGGCTGTACCTCGCGGCCGAGCCGACGTTTTTGAATCTTCGCGACCCGTCGGACACCTTCGACGCACAATTCGTGCTGATGCCGTACCCGACGCCGACGCGATACCTGAAGGGGGAGGGGGGGCAAAAGTACACGTCCCACGACGAGAAGAACAAACTGCTCATCGTCGCCTTCGAGAAGACACTGGCCGACTTCCGCCATCACGAACGCTATCGCGTCACGCCGACGGTGCTGAGTGCCCACGTCACGGTTCGCGGGGCGAACATCGGATCGAGTTTGTTCCGCCTGCAACTCGACGACGACGTACAGGTGAACGACGTGCACCTGGCCGAGCAGTACGAATACGTTGCCCTCGGGCATATTCACAAGCCGCAGTTCCTCAGCGGGCACGAGCACGTCCGCTACAGCGGCAGCATCGAGAAGATGGACCTCGGCGAACAGCACGACACAAAGGGTGTGGTGCTGTTCGAGCTGGCCAAAACCGGCCGCGTGGGGGAAATCGTCACGCTGCCGTTGCCATCCACAGCCGTGTACGAGGTGGCGATCACCAAC
>JBBQCQ010000102.1:0-9055 GCA_038318835.1 Gemmatales bacterium
ACCATGTGAAGGTAATGCGCCCACGTTTCCGCCCAGTCCTCCCACGGGTGCATGGTCGCGTAGGCGGACACGAACTGGTCCGGCCAGTTCGCGGGTGCTCCGAAATCGTAGTGCTTTTTCATCGCCGCCGCGTAGTCGGCACGGTCGTCGCCGAAGATCTTGCGGAATCGCTCCAACAGTTTGGGCACCGGTGCGATGAGCTTGTCAAAGTAGAAGTGCCCGCTCTCGTGCCGCATGTGGCCGAGGAGTGTGCGGTACGGTTCCCGCAGTTGCGTCCGCCGTCGCTCGCGCTCCACGTCGTCGGCCTCGGAGATGTTGAGCGTGATGAGGCCATTGGCGTGCCCCGTGAGCACCCGCGGTTTATTCGGGTCTTCGGGGTCGGCCAGGAATTCAAAAACCAGGCCGTCGAGGGGGAGTTCTAAGCCTATCAGAGTGTAAACCAGCCGTCGCTTGGCAACTTCGAGCTTGTACCATGCCTGATGATTTTCGATCCGCGACAGATTCGGGATGGCTCGCGTGAGCTGACACGACTGACAGAGTTCGTCCTTCGAGTCCGCGGACATGGCCCAGTTGCACACGTTCTGGTCGGTATAGTTGAGGCACAGGCGGTACGTTTTCCCGGCCGCCCGTGAGAGTGGCGACTTCCAGTTCTTAGACTTCGGGTCGTGGTCGAGCGAACCGACGACGCCGAGGTCTGGCAGATACGCCAGGGTGTGTCCGCACTTCACGCACTGAACATTCTCGAAGAAGCTCACGTGGTCGCAGTGGTCGCAGTGAAAGTTTTTCATGGTGGGCAACTCGTAGGTTGTCGTTTCTTCGCGAGAGGTTGAAGCGGAATGTAAAAAACGCCCATCCGAAAGGATGGGCGTGTAGTTGGAGTTCATCAGAACCGAGAACGAACTTTGTCGAGCTCTGTGTTCCGCACTAAATCGCAAGGTCTACCAAGCCTGCCTCGTAGACGGCACGGCCGACCCGTTCGGGTGAGGGAAAGTCCTCGCTCTTCCGGCTGAAGATCAGTTGTCCATCGACTACGACGGCAAATTCTCCCTCGCAGCCGTCCACAATTTCGACATTCACGTCCTGCCCCGTCAACGTCGCGACGATTTCTTCAGTGTAGTACCGAATGGCCAGGGTGCGGGGGCAGCGAATAATCATGGCCTGGGTCATGAATGCGATCCTTGCGTGAGGACATCATTGAGGACCGGGTTTATCGGCCCGGCCGCCGTTTGTGCCAGGAATACTGTGCAAGCGATGTGCCGAAAAAGATTCAAGTCGAGTGGGACCGCTCGGATTCGAACCGAGAACCAAGGGATTATGAGTCCCCTGCTCTGACCGTTGAGCTACGGTCCCGTGCATCGATTGTACCACTGCCTCCGCTCACCGTCTGCCGGGCGTAGCAGAGTGGGCGGTGGAGGCGTAAAGGTTCGCGGTGTCCTACGGCTTCGGCGGGTCGGCCACGCGGCCGGGTTCGCGGGTGCCGGTGCCTTTTTGCTTCGTCAGGCTGTCGCCCATGTCCTGACGTGCGCGTTCGGCATGTGCGAGCATCGCCTTCACGACGGCGGGGCGATCGGCCGCGATGTTCTTCAATTCGCCCACGTCGGCTTCGAGATCGAAGAGCATTGTGTCCAACTTCACCTGTTTGTACCCGGCTGCCTTCCCATCTCGACCGGGTTGGCGGTCCTCGATCATCCGGCACATGTGCGGCAAGATGAGCTTCCACTTGCCGCTACGCACGGCCTGGAGTTCGTTCTGGCCGTAGTAGTGGAAGTAGGCTTCCTGCGGGCACTTGGCCCCCGGCTTGACCGTGAGCAGATCGCCGATGTCCTTGCCGTCGATCGGCAGCTTCGGCAACTCCGCACTGACGATCTTCGCGAGTGTCGGCCACAGGTCGATGGTCATGGCCGGTTCGGTCTGCACGCTGTCGGCCGGAATGTGCCCCGGCCACCGGGCGATGAACGGCTCGCGAACGCCGCCCTCCCAGACGCTGCCCTTACCCTCGCGGAGGTTGCCCTTCGTGCCGCCGTGGTTGCCATAGCTCAGCCAGGGGCCGTTGTCGCTGGTGAACATGACGAGCGTGTTGTCTTCCACCCCCGTGGCCTTCAGTGCCGCGAGCATGTCGCCGATGGCGGAATCGAACTCCTCGATGACATCGCCGTAAATGCCGCCCGCGCCAGACACGCCGCGGAACTTCTCGCCGACGAACAGCGGCACGTGCGGGAAGGTGTGCGCGAAGTAGAGGAAGAACGGCCGGGCCTTGTTGTCTTGGATGAACTTCACGGCCCGGTCCCGATAGCGGGCCGTGAGCGTGGCTTGATCTTCGGCCGTCACATCGGGGTCTACAACTTTGTCCCCTTCGATCAGGGTCAGATTGGGGTACGTCCCCGGCTTCAACTCTGGGCGGTGCGGCCACATGTCGTTCGAGTACGGCAGACCGAAGTAGTTATCGAAACCGTGCTTCGGCGGCAGGAATTGCGGGTGGTGGCCGAGGTGCCACTTGCCGACCATGCCGGTTGCGTAGCCCTTCGTTTTGAACATTTCCGCGAGCGTCGTCTCGTGGTCGCTGATGCCGACTTTCGCGTTCGGGCCAAGTGCGCCGTGGATGCCCAGGCGGTTGGCATAACACCCGGTCAGCAGGCTACACCGCGATGCCGAGCAAACTGGCTGCGACACGTGGAAATCGGTGAAGCGGACGCCTTCCTTCGCTAGTCGGTCGAGGTTGGGGGTCTTCCACTTCGTCGCGCCGAACGAGCCGACGTCGGAATAGCCGAGATCGTCCGCGAATATGAGTACGACGTTCGGCGAAGCCGCACGGCTGGGGGCAGTCAACGCCAGGGTGGCGAGTAGGCAAGGGAGGAATCGCATTCGGCTTCTCCGAGAGGAACAGTTATCGAAGTCCGGAACTCTGTCGACGCTCCGCCTTCAGAACGTCTGGCGGCCGTGTCCGGTCGGCCTTGCGCCAGGCTTCTTCAGCGGCGACGAGTGCGGCTTCCGGGTCGGCCGTGCCGGCCGCAACGGGGGCCAACTCGCGGGCGAGAATCGCCATCAGCCTGGCCTGGTCCGGTCCGCGCGGCGCGACCACAGGGTTAGCTAACCCCACATCGACGTACCGCCGGACGGCGTTGGCCAACTGGCGAGATCGTACCTCATCGAAGCCGTACCGCTGCCAGATGGCCTCGTGGGACTGATCGAGGTGTTCCGTTCGGAAGGGGCTGAAGCCGAGCTTCGGGTCGCTCAGAAGTTCGGCACTTCGCTCTAATCGAGACAGGTCGGCCAACAGATCGAATGCCGCGGCCGGGTTCGGGCAGGTGTTGCGGACGATGGCGACCCAGCCACCCGCGCCAAAGTAGGGGACGAAGTTCGCCCCCTTGCCGTTGTCGCCGGCCGCACGAGGCTGGCCGGTCTTCGCGTCGAACCAGACCTTCGAGCCGGGCAGGGGGGCAACGCCGAGGGTTGTGGAAACGGCTCCACCCTCCCGCGGTAGGCGGCCCAGGTCGCGGAGCGAGACGACGGCCATCACGGCCGTGCCAGTGGTGAGAGCGGCAATCGGCTCCGCCTTCGAGCGGCAGCGGGCGACGCGGTGCAGCCATTTTGCCGCGGCCACGAAGGCCGGCTTCGACAATCGTGGTTGGCCCGTCTCGATGTCGTGGTGGAACGCCAGCATCTGCGCGACGGGCGTATCGAGCGCGGCCCTATCCTTCATCTGCGCGGTGAAGGTCGTCCCGGCGAGTGCTTGCCGATCATAGCACGCGGCTACGAGGTGGAATTCCCGCAGGAGGCTCGCAGAGTCGGCGAGGGCCGGCAGGCTAGGTTGGCCACGATCGGCGAAGAACTCAGCCACTTCCGCATATTCCTCCCATGTCGTGGGTGGGGCGAGTGGTCGCGCGAATTTCGCCGAGAATTCTTGCACGGCCTTGGCGTCCGCGAGTTGGTCGTTGCGGTAAGCGAGAAGATATGTCTCCCCTGCCAGCGGCACACTGCGAGCTTCGCCCGCCCAACTCGCGAGTCGTTCCGTTTCCACCGCCAGGCACCGCGACCACTGCATCGGGTGGGCCGGGTCTCGTAGTTCTTCCGGTAGGACTTTGGCGTCGTTGCTTGCGACCCACGCACCCAACTCGGCGGGGCGGATCACGACGATGTCGGTATCCACACCGAGTTGCTCCACGAAGCCGACCGCCGCGCCGTTCTTCTTCGCCCACGCCGTCGCACGGTGGGCGAGTTCTACCCCGACTTGAGTATCCGCACACGTCAACTGAAGCCGCACGTCGGCGTAAGGCTGCCGGGTGTTCGGGCCGGGTGTGGGAATCGAGTCTCCACCACAGCCTACAATGGTGGCGAAAAAGAGAGCCGCGAGGGCCATAAAGATTCGCCAGTCGGAAAGTTTAGCCCGAACAGCAGATTTCCATTGCATCTTTGTGACTTCGTAAAATATGATGGCTGGGAAGGTGTGTTCCCGCCCGACTAATTCTATAGGGAACACCCCGCTTCTGTTGTCAGACACCGAATGTTGCTCTCACCCGCAGGGTCAATCGGGAACTCGCACCCGATTGTCCGAGAAACGCGGCCGCATGTTGTCTACAATTTGGTATGTCAGAAGGGTCATCTATGAAAGTCAGCCTCGTTGTTGCTAGCGGCGTCCACCAAGGTAAAGTCATTCCGGTCGCGGCTCAGCAGTTCATTATCGGGCGGGACCCGAAGTGTCAGCTACGACCCGCCAGCCAGGCCATTAGCAAGCAACATTGCGCGATTCTCATCCGGGACCGGGCTGTCTACCTAAAAGACTACGGCAGCACGAACGGCACATTCGTGAACGAAGAACAGATTGAGCCGAATGCCGAACTGCTCGTGAATTCCGGCGACCGTGTACGGGTTGGTCCCCTCGATTTTACGATACAAGTGGTAGTACCCCGCCCCTCCGATTCGACGCCGCTCCCCGACGCGCTGAACCTGACGAACAGCACCGAAGCCGAGAAGCTCGCGCGGGCCGTGGGGAAGAAACTCTCGTCGCCGAACATTCAGCCGGCCGCGGCCATCCCACCCAA
This sequence comes from Gemmatales bacterium, assembly GCA_038318835.1. Classification (GTDB taxonomy): domain Bacteria; phylum Planctomycetota; class Planctomycetia; order Gemmatales; family Gemmataceae; genus Limnoglobus. The sequence continues at coordinate 5,040 of JBBQCQ010000102.1, forward strand.
GTCCGCCCCGCAACCGATTCCCGGCCCCGGTGGCTCCGACCCAGATAGTGACGACGACATCGCGGCAATGCTCCTCGGCATGGGCGACGACTCACAGGTGCCGGAAGGCAGCACGGTATTCGAGATGCAGTCCGTGAACCCCGACGGTACCCCGAAGAAAGAAGAGCCGCCCGCCGCCGACAAAAAGGGCGTTCCGACTCGCGAAGATTCCTCGAACACGGCCAACGACATCCTGCGAAAGTACATGCGTCGGCCACGCTGACGCAGCGATTCGTCCTCTCCCGAAACGTCCGGCGGTTGTGCCATCGGACGTTTTTTCGTGCCCTTATCTGCCCACGTGTATGCACCTCCCCGACGGTTGGACGGCCCGCACCCTCGGCAAACTCCGTCGTCGCCTGCTTGCCTGGTTCGACGAGAACCAGCGGTCGCTACCCTGGCGGACGAACCGCGACCCGTACCGCATCTGGGTGAGCGAGGTCATGCTTCAGCAGACGACCGTCGCGGCCGTCATCCCCTACTTCCAGCGATTCCTTACGCGGTTCCCGACCGTACGCGATCTTGCGAGTGCGAACGAACAGGACGTGCTCAAACTCTGGGAAGGGCTGGGCTACTACCGTCGTGCCCGGCACCTGCACGCGGCCGCCAAACGGATCGTTGCGGACCACGATGGCATCTTTCCCTCTGATGCGATGGCGGTCGCCGACCTGCCGGGCGTGGGGCGGTACATTCTCGGCGCGGTCCTGTCGCAAGCCTTCGAGCAACGCCTCCCCATCGTCGAGGCGAACAGCCTCCGCGTACTGGCCCGGCTGTTCGGGCAACGCCACGACCCGCGAGAGGGGCCGGGGAAGGTCTGGGTGTGGGATGCGGCCACGACGATCCTCCCCAAGAATCGCATCGGAGACTTCAATCAGGCGGTGATGGAACTCGGGGCGCTCGTCTGTACGCCGACAGCCCCCAAGTGCGGTTCCTGCCCCTGGGCGAAACTGTGCCTCGCGAACCGGGACTCGCTCCAATCGCTGATCCCGCCGCCGAAGAAACCGCCCGTCATCGTCGCCAGCCGAGAAGTCGCGGTGGTGATCCGGCAGAAGGATAAAGTGCTGGTCTGTCAGCGGCCGGCGACCGCCGGGCGGTGGGCGAACTTGTGGGAGTTCCCGCACGCCGAGTGGCAGGAGTCGGAAGACCTCGAAGAGGCCGTAGTGAGAGCTGCCAAGGATTTGACCGGCATTCGCGTGACGGGACCGCGGGAACTGCTGACCCTGCGGCACGGCGTCACCCGCTTCGCGATCACCCTGACGGCCGTCGAAGTAAAACGGCAGGCGGGTGAATTTCGTTCGTCGTTCTACCCCGAGGGCCGCTGGGTGCTGCCGAATGAATTGAAAGACTACCCGACCAGTACCCCGCAACGGAAGCTGTTCAGCGAGGTCGCTTGCCCGCAGAATCGCTTATTTTGAGCCGTTTGACTGCCGCCGCGGCTTTCGATTTCATACGCCGGATCAGGCTGAAGCCGACGACCATCGCGACGATCAGGAACACCACCATTCCACCAGCCACGAAAACGAGCAACGTGGGAACCTTGTCGGACTTCTTGCCGGTCTCGACCGCCGGGGGCTTGGTCGTGGCCGCAGGCACTTCTGCCTTCGCGGGCGTGGTGCTCGTTGGCGGTGGAGCCGTGGCCGTCGGCTTCAACACCGTGGCAGGGCCGTCTGCGTTGCGGAGGGTGATCTCTTCGACTTCGATCGCGTGGCCGACGCGGGCGGACTCTGGGGCCGAGACCGTGCCAAGCAGCACCACCGATTTCCCACCGCCGATCCGCGCGACTTGATCGGCCAGAGATTTCGGGGCCAGGAATCGCAGGCGTGTCGGGCGTTGATTGGAATCAGCGAAGACCGTCAGCTCGGCGACCGGCCCCAGTGCCTTTACATTCTCGGTCAGTTGGGCTTCGACCACGATGCGGTGGCCGAGATAGTTGTCGGGCGTGTCTTCGAGTTCCCGCAACGACACCTTCTGCGGCGATGGCGAGGGAGGCGACGTGAAGGCGGTTCCGCCGAGTACGACCGCCACTACACCGATGACCAACCACCGAGACGGAATTCGCATTCGGCCCTCCTCCCAAGGAGCGGCGTCGCGCGCGACGCCTACTGTAAGGAGTTAGCACGAAATTTGAAACTGAGGACGAATCGTTCAGGATTTCGGGCGTTCGCCCTCGGTGGCGGCCCGCCGTTGGAGCTTCTCCAACTTCTGGATGCCGTCGTCGACGGTCTTCTTCAACGTGGTCAGTTCTTCCAGCGTGAGCTTCCGGGCTTTGCCCTTCGGGAGTCGGTCGAGGTCGATCGGGCCGATGGCCACCCGGCGTAGCTTCATGACTTTGTGTTCGAGTTTGGCGAGCATCCGCCGGATTTCGCGGTTCTTCCCCTCGCACAAGACGATCCGCAGCCAGGTACTATCCCCCTGTGCCTTCACCCGGCGGACACGCTTCGCCTTCACCCGGCCGTCGCTCAGCCAGACTCCATCGAGAAGTTTCTGCAAATCTTGCCGCGACGGTTGCCCGGCCACCAGCACGAGGTAGGTCTTCTCGACTTCGAACTTCGGGTGCATGAGCTTGTAAGCAAGCTCGCCGTCGTTCGTCATCAGCAACATCCCCTCGCTCGCCTCGTCGAGACGACCAACGGTGTAGACCCGCTGTTCGATGCGGGGAATCAAATCCTTCGCCAAAGGTCGGCCGGCCGGGTCGTGGTTAGTGCAGAGGTAGCCGACGGGCTTGTTGATGACCCAGTACACGGACTTTTCGGTGCGAACCATGGCATCGTCCACGCTGACCTTGTGCTGGTCCGGGTCGATCTTGATGCCGAGGTCGCGGATAATACGACCATCCACCTTCACGCGGCCGGTGGCGATGAGTTCGTCGCACTGGCGACGGGAAGCGATGCCAGCGTGAGCCAGATACTTGTTGAGGCGTTCCATAAAGATGATTCTACAACCGAAACCGGCGAGAGATGACACCAGGTTGACTCTTTCCGACGCTGGCCGGGTGTGTTACCCTCTCTGTTAGGCAACTTTATCGCATCCTCAAGGCCCACCCATGTACCGCTATCTCCTGGCCGCCTTCTTCGCCGCGCTCGCACTGGGTTCGACTGCCACGGCGCAGAACACCCTGAGGGAAGAGGAGCTTCAGCGGATCAAGGCGGCGACCGTCTACATCAAGGTCGGCGGCCCGCGGGTGAAGGCGACCGGGTCGGGCTTCCTGGTCAAGGTCGAGGGCGAGACCGGCTACCTCGTGACGAACGACCACGTCGTCGATCTGTCGTCCGCGGGCGAGATGATGCCAAACGACATGGCGAAGAAGACGACCCCGGTGACGGTCGTATTCGACAGCGGCACAACGAAGGAGCGGGAGATCAAGGCGACCATCGTCGCCGCCGACCCGGAGCGCGACCTGGCGGTTCTGAAGATCGAAATGGTCAAAGACCTGCCGATGCCGCTCGATATCGGTTCCCCGCCGAAGTTGTTCGAGACAATGCAGGTTTTCGTGTGCGGCTTCCCCTTCGGCAGCAACCTCGCGGATGGGAACAAGAACCCTGAGATTAGCATCGGCGGGTGTGCCATTTCGAGCATCCGCCGCGAAGTCAACGACGGGCCGATTTCATCGATCCAGGTAAACGGTGCGTTGAACCCCGGCAACAGCGGTGGCCCGATCGTCGCCCCGGACGGCAAACTCGTCGGCGTGGCCGTCAAGACCGTCCGCGGGGCCGGCATCGGCATCGCCATTCCCCAACACGAAGTCACGGCCCTCCTCCGTGGCCGCGTCGGCCGACTGCTCTTGCTACCAGAAAAGATGGACGGTGAAGCGAAGGGCGACGTGCCTGCGAAGTTGCAGATCGGCATTCTGGACCCGCTCAAAAACGTGAAGTCGATCACCGCCCATATCCTGCCGGGGACCAAACCGCTGCCGAAGACGCCCGAACCGCCCGGCCCCATCGCGAACGCCATGAAAGTTCCGCTGAAGATCGCGGACGATC
>JBBQCQ010000103.1:0-9055 GCA_038318835.1 Gemmatales bacterium
CGCTTCGCGTCGTTGACGCGCGGCAGCATGGCCCTCACTGCCTCCACCCCGGCATCGGTGGTTTTGCCGATGCCGCCGGTCTCCTGAATCGTCAGCACTGTCGGCGCGGTCGGCTTCGCCCCGGTGCCGCCGAGTTGCACGAGGTGCTGGTTCGCCACCAACTCCCTCGCCTGCACGATCTCGCACCCCAGGCCGATGAGGATGTACGCGGCCACGTTCGGGTGGTTCGCGATGCCGGCGAGCGTGCGGTCGAGTTGCTTGTGGTCGTCGCCGCCGTAGGCCATCGCGCAGCCGTGCTTGTGGACGATCGGCACGACGCCGTCGATGTTCGGGTACTTGTCGAGGATGCCGCTGGCGCGAAGCTTCTCGGCAACGTACTTGCTCGTGCCGGCCGAGCAGTTCACGGTGCTGATGATGGCGATGTAGTTCCGCGTGCCGTACCGCTGGTGTTCGGGGCGGATCGGGCCGCGGTCGTAGCCATCGAAGTTGCGGTACTCCGCGGGCGGGGCCGGCGGCGGCGGTGTCTGCGTGGCGTGGGCGTAGTCCCGCTCGAACTTGCCGAGGACGACGTTGTGCGTATGGACGTGTGTGCCGGGCGCGAGGTTGCTGCCGGCGAAGCCGATGACCTGCCCGTACTTCGTGATCGCGTCGCCTTCTTGGATCGCGTGGACGGCGAATTTGTGCCCGAGCTTCACGAGGCTCCCGATCGTGAGCGTGCCACCATTGAAGGTGACTTCGGTACCGGGGGCAATCTGGCGGCGGGCGACGGCGACGTTATCGGTGGGCCGGAGGTGGACGGCGACATCGGAAAGGGCAACAGCAGACATGCGACGGACTCCGGAGGACGATAGCTTTCCCTTCATGCTACGCACGCAGGGGCCGACCGCACAACGGCGGCTGAAACGACACGGCCCGCCGGAATCCGACGGGCCACGCGAGTTTTCCGTTTTCGCACCGAGTTACTTCGACTTGGCCACGTCGATGACGATTTCCTCGCCGTCCTTGACATCGACGAGGAGCTGCGACTTGCCAGGAGCGAACTTGTCCTTGAACACATCGCCGCTGCTGCCGCCGTACCCGCCGGTGAGGGTGACGCGATAGCGGCCTTGTTTGATCCCCTTGCCATCCACGCCCGTGACCTCGAACGTACCGGCCTTAGGGTTCGACTTGGCCGTCGCCAGCTCGCCGCCGTCGACTGGGGTGAAGGTGATGTTGAGAAGGCTTTCGTTGAGCGTGCCGGGCGGCGGGGCAGTCGCGCCAGGGGGCAACTTCACCGTGCTCGGATCGAGAGTGAACGGCTTGCCGTTCTCCACGAGCTTGCCCTTGGCGACGAACTTGCCCACGTCGCCGGGCTTCGTTTCTTCCTTGCCGCAGCCCGCGGCGAGGAGGGCGGTGCAAATCAACAGGGCCGAGGTCCGCATCGGATATCTCACGGGAGGGGTGGAAATGGGAGCAGACCGTGCGGAATCGCACGGTCTGCCGATCGAGATTGCGCGGCGGTTAGGGTTAGTCGTTCGAGTACACGGCCCCGTCGTCGCGGGTGCCGTAGCGGGCGAACTGAACGGGGTCGATGGTGTACCGGATGAACTTCACCGAGCCATCGCCAGCCAGGGTGATGAGGCCGCCGGTGTGAGACGAGCCGAATCGCTGCCCGCCATCGCCCGTGGTCGTGTCTGGCAGTGGCGGGGCCGTCGAATTCACGCCCGCGCGGGCGTTGCCGGTGTTCCGCATGGTGTCGTGGTCCCACCCGGAGGTGTACCCCTCGTTGTCGTCGCCCTGGAAGCCGCCGATGGCCGCGATGTTCAACCGCTTCTCGCCGGCGAGCATGGTCGACGAAGTGCCGTCGATGAGTGCGGCGAACTTGATCGGCGAGCCGTTCGCGGCACAGTTGACAATCGCCCCGGAGTTGTCGAAGTTGCTACCCGCGTAGTCGGTCTGGGCGTGGCCATAGGTGCCGGATGGACCGTACCAACTAGCCCCCGTGAACACCCGCATGTTGCCGGGCCGACTGGGGCAGTAGTAGGATTTGACCGGCGTCGAGATAGCCAGAATTTGCGCGTCGGCCACGGTGGTGGCCGCCCCGCCCTTCCAGAGGGCCGTCTGTTCGATGTAGGGCAGAATCTGGTATAGCCAGCTTGCCCGCTGGGGAGCGGCGGTCTGGGGGTTGCCCAACGCCTGGAAGGTCGGCGGGTCGGGCCACCCGGTGCCGCAGTGGGGCAGCGAGCCGATGGTGTCGTGGTGGCCGTGGACAGCCAGGCCGATTTGCTTGAAGTTGTTCGTACACTGTGTGCGGGCCGCGGCCTCGCGCACCTTTTGCACGGCCGGCAACAGCAGGCCGATCAGGATGGCGATGATCGCGATCACCACCAATAATTCGATGAGCGTGAACGCCCGACGATGAAGAGAGGAGCGGAACATGAGAGAACCTCACAGAATGAAAGGAATCGACGATGAGCGAATCTGAGAGTAACATGAAAACTTCTAACAACTTCATACTTACTCGATCTGTCGCCGACTGTAAAACAAAATCGTCCCAATTTCATCCCGGAATCGGGAACTTTTCGCCCGGTCGCCGGGAATCGGGCCAACGGCCGTCGGTTCGTCCAGTTGTTCCGACGGTGCGGCCCAGACGGTATCGCCCGAGCCGTTCGTGGGGAAATTTGCCCTAACCGCTGTTGTTACCGGCGAGTTCGACACTAGTATAGGCCGAAACTTGTCCTGACGGATCGTCTTCTTCCGAGGCCTTCGACGCTCGTTCTCCGCTCTACGGGTTGAAAGGTCGGCTCATGGAAAAGTGGTTGTGTTACGCGGCCCTCGGCGTGGCCGCCCTGATGCTTTTGCTCTCCATCCTCGACATCGCCATCGGCATTCCGTTCGGCGGCAGCCCCTTCATGATGGTCGATATCTTCCTCATCCTCGCCAGCGGCATCGTCGGCTACCTCGGCTACAACGCAATGCGCGACCTACGCTAACATTCGTCGCCGTGCTCTTTCGTCAGGCGAATCAACTCCGCGATGACGCCTTCCGTGGTCGCCTCGGTGGCCACCGCCGCCGGGGTTGGGCCGAACTCGGCCACCGCTGCCGCCGTCAGCGGGCTGATCGCCACCAGCCGAATCTCGCCCCGCTCCACCCGCCCGCGAATGGTGTCGTCGAACTGCTTCGCGATGGCCCTCGCGATGTTCGGGCTGGTCAGCGTGACGTAGCGAATCTCGCCGCGACGCAGGGCGTCGAAGACTTCATGCTGCCCCTCGACGGCGTCGGCCTGTTCGTAGACGACTACTTCGCCGACCGTGGCGATGGCCGCCAACTGCTCGGCCAGAACCTGCCGGCCCTGTTTACCGCGAGCGAGGAGCACCCGCTTCCCACGAACGTGCGGCGCGAGTTGCTCCGCCAACTGCTCGGCCGAGAACTTCGCGGGCGGGACCATGTCCGGTTGCAGGTGGTACTCCCGCAGGGCCGCCGCCGTCTTCGGGCCGACGGTCGCGAACTTCACGACGGCGAAGTCCCGCAAGTCGCGGCCGGTCGCCAGCAGATGTTTCAGCAGCGAATGCACGCCGTTGGCACTGCTGAACACGAGCCAGTCCCATTCGCCGGCACGAATCTGAGCGAGCGCCGCATCAATGGCCGCGGGGTCTTCGGGTTCGCGAATTTCGATGGTCGGCAGCAGGAAGGGCACAGCCCCGAGTTCTTCCAGCCGGCGGATCATGGCGTCGGCCTGATGCCGCGGGCGGGTGACGAGAACCCGCTGCCCGAACAGCGGCCGCTGCTGGAACCACGACTTCTCGACGCGCCGGCCGACGGCTTCGCCGATGAGGATGAGGCCCGGCGATTCCAGCCCCGCGTGCCGGCGGGCATCGTCCAGCGTGCCGAGGGTGGCCGCGACGGTTCGCATGTCGCCGGTCGAGACACGCTCGACGATGGCCGCCGGAGAGTCGGGGTCGCGGCCGTACTTCAAAAGTTGCTCGACAAGCAGCGGCAGGCGGGCGATGCCCATGTAGATGGCCAGCGTGCCGGGGAACGCAGCAAGGGCCTTCCAGTCGAGGCGGTTGCCGGGCTTCATCGGCAGTTCGTGCCCGGTGACGAGGGCGACGGCGCTGGAGTAGTTGCGGTGCGTCAGGGGAAGGTCGAGGAACGCGGCCGCCGCGAGGGCGGCGGTGATGCCGGGGACGATCTCGTAGGCGATCCCGGCCGCTCGCAGTGTCTCGGCTTCTTCGCCGCCGCGGCCGAAGATGAGCGGGTCGCCGCCCTTCAGCCGCACGACCCGCTTGCCCGCCCGCGCGTTCTCGATGAGCATGGTGTGGATGTACGGGTATTTGTCCGGGTGGTTGCCCGGCAGTTCCCGCACGCAGATCGTCTCGGCCTTCGGGTTGGCGAAGTCGAGCAACCGCCGGGGCACGAGTTGATCGTAGATGACAAGGTCGGCCGACGCGAGTAGTTCGGCTGCCCGCAGGGTGAGCAGGCCCGGCGCGCCGGGGCCAGCACCAACGAGGAAGACGCGGGGTTCGTGAGTCTCGGACATACAGACATGATACGGCCGGCGAAAGTGTCGGGGACACGCGCCGCGAGTGCCCCCCCACTTTGCGGGTCCGGCCCCTACCGTCCAACAGCTGTATCGCGGGGCACACGCGGAGCGAGTGCCCGACACATGTTACACCGCGATCTCGGCTTCTTCTTCTTCGTACACCGCGGGGGCCGGTGGGAAGATGCGGCAGATGGCCACGCCCAGCATGTACAGCCCGAACATCGGCACGAGCAGATACAGCATCGTCACCGCGTCCGGCGTCGGCGTGATGACCATCGCGAAGACCGCCAAGATGATGAGTGCGTACCGCCACTTCGCCCAGTAGTCTTCCCACCCGAACATGCCGATGCGATTCAGGAAAAACATCACCAGCGGCGTCTGGAACGACACGCCGAACACCAGCGGCAGAATGATGGCGAAGCTCAACCACTCGTTCAGCCGCAGGTCAGGGTCGGTGTCGATCCAGTTGTTGAACGCGAGCAATGCCTTCACGGCACCCGGCAGCACGATAAACTGACAGAGCACTATGCCCGTCAAGAACAACCCGAGGCTGAACGGCAAATAGCGGTAGACGTAGGCCCGCTCGTTCGGGTACATGCCGGCCGCGATGAACGCCCAGATCTGAAAGAAGACCCACGGGCTGGCCACCACGAAACTGCTCAACAGGGACACCTTGAAGTACACAACTAGCGATTCCTGCGCGCTCAGCGTCTTGAGGTATCGCTTGCTCGCGAGAAGGCCATCGCCTTCCGTTCCGAGGGCCGTAATGTGCGCCGGGTAGACCTGGATCGTGACCGGAATTTGCGTGATCGACGGGTCCTTCGGATCGCCGAACACCGCCTTGAACGGCTCCACCGGGATCAGAATCGGCAGTTCTCGTGGCGCGGCCCGCAGTTTCAGTTGCTCATCCTTGGTGAGCGCCGTCAAGGCACCGTCGTAGTCGGCCAGTTTCTTGCGAATCCGCTCGACTTCCTTGGGGGCGGTAGGCTCCGTCGGCAACTTCGCCCGGTCGTCGAGTACCTTCATGGCGTAGAAGTCTCGCGTCTGCGATTCGACCGGGTCCACGATCATCCGCATCACGGGGCGGCCGATGCCGAGTTGCGGGATGCCGGCTTGCACGCCGATGTAATCGAGGATCAGCCCGATCATCAGGACGAGGACCAGTCCCTTGATGGCGGCGAAGAGGCGGGTGCGGAGTTCTTCGATGTGGTCGCCGATGGACATCCGGCTGTCTTTGAAAATGTCATCGTCGTCGTGCGTGTTTCGGGGCATGGGAGCGCTCTCCGCAGTTTGCGGGAACCAACCACGCGGCGAAGGTGCTCAACAGGTTGGGGAACAGTTGGCAGGACAGGCTTACTATAGGATGGCGAGCCGACGGTTCCAAGTTCGCCGGTCGGTTCGATCCTGCGGGCGAGTGCGAAGCGGCCGGCACTTCCGGCACAGGTTCTGCGAGATCGAGGGCGTGGGCGGGACCGATACCAGACGTGAAGGATTCGATTCGCCGTCGAAGGGAGTTCGAAATGATTCGCCGCGTGCTGCCGTTACTCGCCCTGTGTGCCGGGCTGACCGGGTGCAAGTACATCGCCGGCCCCCTGGAAGCCCGCAGCAAGCCGCGGGCCGACCTGCCGGGCCTGAGCATCGAAGATCAGGAACGCCGCGGCCGCGACAAGTACGCAACCTTCGAGGACGACCCCCGCGTGGCCCCCTCCAGCGGCATCAGCCGGCCAGGACCGACGGGGCGGTGACTTTTGGCGAGCCGAGCACCGTAAGGTGCCGGGTGAATCGTAAAGCCAGACACCTGGCACCTTACGATGCTCGGCTCGTCTCAAATCAGTTCCCGAATCGGCTCCCCTTCGTCGAGCATCGGGATCGGGCGGCCGGTGTGGTCCTTGAACATCGTGCCGTGGTCGATGCCGAGTTGGTGGTAGATCGTCGCCAGCAGGTCGGCCGGCTTCAGCGGTCGCTCGACGGGGTGTTCGGCCTTGTCGTTGGTTCGGCCGACCACCACGCCGGGCCGGATGCCGCCGCCGGCGATCATCGCCGAGATCGCGTTGCCCCAGTGGTCGCGGCCCGGCACCGGGATGCCCGGCTGCCCCGTGTTGATCTTCGGCGTGCGGCCGAACTCGCCCATCACCACCACCATCGTCGTTTCCAGTAGCCCGCGTTCGTCCAGGTCTTCGATCAGGGCCGCCACCGCCTTGTCCACCACCGGCACCTTGCGGCCGTGCCCCTTCTCGATGCCGGAGTGATCGTCCCAGTGAGGCATGTCCACCGTCACGAATCGCACGCCGGCCTCGACCAGGCGGCGGGCCATCGCGGTGTAGTGTGCCCACGGCCCCTTGCCGTAGCGGTCTACGGTGCGTGGGTCTTCCTTGTCGAAGTCGAACGCCTCGCGGGCCTGACTGCCGAGGACCAAGTCCATCGCCTGCTGCTGGAAAGTATCCATCGTGGCCAGCGTGCCGGTGGCGTCCAGGTCTTTTCGCAGCACGTCGAACTGCTTGACGAGCGACGACTTGCCGGCCAGCGAGCTACCGCCGGCGAGCGACTTCAGCCACTTCGGCGACTGCACCCGGCGGGTGTCTTCCGAACTCAGGTAGGCGGCCTCGCGGTTCACCTGGAACGGGTCGTACTGCCCGCCGAGGTAGGCCGCCCCCATGTAGCCGGGGTAGAGGTAGATCGTCTGCGCGGCGGGCAGCCCGACATACGCCGGCATCCCCGGCACGGCCGGGCCTTTCGTCTTCGCGATGTACGAGCCGACCGACGGGGACATCTGCGTTTGCCGCACGCTAGTCGAGCCGAATTTGCCCGTCGTCATCCAGTGGCCGGCGGCGAAGTGGTCGCCGGTGCCGTGGTTCAGCGAGCGAACGAGCGACACCTTGTGCAGCAACTTCGCCGTCTCCGGCATCCAGTCGCAGAGTAGCACGCCGGGCAGTTTCGTCTTCACGACGCCGCGTGGCCCGCGGTACTCGACCGGGGCGTCCGGCTTCGGGTCGTAGGTTTCCAGTTGGCTCGGCCCGCCGTCGAGCCAAATGAGGATGACCGACTTCTCGGACGTCGATGATTTCGCCTGCGCCTTCAGCGCGAGCATCTGCGAGAGTGTCAGCCCGGTGACGCCGAGGAAGCCGGCACGGATGGCCGATCGTCGGGACACGCCGCGGCAGTTGACAGCCGGCGACCCGGAGGTGAGCGTGAGCATTCGTGTGCCTCGGGGGAAGGAAGGCAGCGGGGGGGTCGAGACCAGCATACCCGACCGGGCGAAAAGTTCCCATACAATCTTCGGCACCTGCACGGAGACTCTCGCATGTCGCTCGGCTTCGCCCTCGTCGGTTGTGGCATGATCGCCCGCTTCCACGCCCGTGCGCTCGCCGAGATTCCCGGCACCCGCATCGCCGCGCTCGTGTCTCGCACCACGGCCAACGGCGAGGCGATGCTCGCCGACCTGAAGCACGCCGCGGTGCCGATCGTGGCGACGATCGAAGACGCGGTGAAGCTGCCCGGTGTGGACGCCGTCATCATCACGACGCCGAGCGGCGCGCACCTGGAACCGGCCGTGACGGCGGCGGCCGCCGGCAAGCACGTCGTCGTCGAGAAGCCGCTGGAGATCACCGAGGAGCGATGCGACCGCATCACGGAGGCGTGCGACAAGCACGGCGTGAAGCTCTGCACGATCTTCCCGTCGCGGTTCGCCGATTCGAGCGTGGTGCTGAAGGCCGCCGTGGACGCGAACCGCTTCGGCCGGTTGACCCTCGGCGAGACGACGTGCAAATGGTGGCGGTCGCAGGCATACTACGACGAGGGCGGCTGGAAGGGCACGCAAGCCCTCGACGGCGGCGGGGCACTCATGAATCAGGCCATCCACAGCGTCGATCTCTTGCTCTGGATGATGGGCGACGCGGTCAGCGTGGTCGGCTTCACGGCGATGCTGGCCCACGAGCGGATCGAAGTCGAAGACACGGCAGTCGCCGCGATTCGCTTCCAAAATGGTGCCCTCGGCATCATCCAGGCGACGACGAGCGTTCACCCCGGCTATCCGAAGACCATCGCCATTCACGGCGACAAGGGCAGTGCCGTGATCGAACAGGAAGACGTGCTGCGGTGGGACTTCGCGCCGGCGCTGCCGACCGACGACGAGGTGAAGGCCCGCTTCGCCGCGAAGGTCGGTGCGAGCGGCGGGGCGGCCGACCCGAAGGCGATCAGCCACGAAGGGCACCGCCGGCAGCTTGCGGACTTCGTGGCCGCGATTCGCGACGACCGCCCGCCGGCCGTGGACGGCCGCGAAGGCCGTAAGGCTGTCGCGCTGATCCGCGCGATCTACGAGAGCAACCGCACCGGTCGGGCCGTGGCGGTGGTGTAGCCGGCCGCTACTTCATGCTCTTGTCGCGGGCCGGCTTGAACTCGTCGCCGGCCACCCACGTCGGCAGGGTGTCGGCGTTCGCCGCCGCCACGGCCAGATCCATCGCGAAGTTCACCCGCGTCACGAACCCGCGGAAATCCCAGTCGGCCCGTAGTTCGTCCTGCGGCGTGTGGTACGCC
>JBBQCQ010000104.1:0-9001 GCA_038318835.1 Gemmatales bacterium
CGGCTGGGACTTCAGCACCGGGTCGGTGAAGGCCCTCGCATTTGACCCGGCCGGCACGGTTCGCCACGAAGTGCGCCTGCCGACCGATCTGTGGACTGCCGACGGCGTTAGCGAACTCAGCCTGCTGCAACTCGAAGGGCAAGCCCTCGCGAGTGCCCGCGCGATGGCCCACTGGCTGGAGGAGCACACCGACTCCGGCAAATGGCTGGCGGCCGGCATCTCGGCCACGCACCACTCGGCCGGGTTGCTCGACGCCGACGCCGTGCAGGTGCGGCGGTTAATTTGCTGGAACGATCAGACGCTGGCGAAGTACCACGCCGAAGGACTGGCTCGCATCGGCGGCCAGGACCGCGTGAAGGAACTCATCGGCGGGCCGTGGGCCGTGCGATACTCGCTCAGCCATCTGGTGAAGGACGAACACACGCTGTCGCCGGCCGACTGGGATCGCACGGCGGTGATGCTGCCGCACGGGCCGGCGGCGGCCGGGTTCCTGACCGGGCGGTTCGACTGTACCTCCGTGTCGTCGGCCGCATCGACGGGCATGATGGACCTGCGCACAAACGAATGGCGGGCCGAGATGCTGTTCGCCCTCGCCGACCCCGGCCGACGGGCACAGGCGTGGAAGCACCTTCCGCAGATCATCGACATGAACGAACCCGTCGGCCCGCTCTCCGAGGCGGCAGCCGAGAAACTGACGACGATCAACCGCCCGCTGATCTTCCCCACGCTCGACGATCAAGCGGCCGGCCTCGTCGGTGGCGGGGCGACCGACGCTGGGCAGGTGGCGATCATCCTCGGCAATTCCGCGGTCGTGAATTCGTCGGCCGCGTTCGCCCCGAAATCCGGCACGCTCGACGCGATGAAGCTGAACTGGGGGCCGTACCTCTGGATGCGGTGCTACACGAACGGCGCCCAGTTCCTCGACAAAGTCCTCGGCGAGAAGCCCGACTGGGTCGGCCTGGAAGCGGCCGCGCGAAAGGTGCCCGCCGGGTGTGGCGGCGTGACCGTGCTGCCGTTCCTGTACGCGGAGCCATCGGTCGGCGTGACCGCGCCGCGATTCCAGTGGACGCCGAATGAGCCGACCGACGGCGGCACGAAGCTGCGGGCGTCGTTCGAGGCGCTGGCGTATCTGATCGCGTTGGCGGTGAAGGAGCACGAAGCGGCCGGGCAGACGATCACCCGCGTGACCGTGTCCGGCGGCATCGCCCGCAACGACCTGATGCTGGAGATTCTGGCGAGCGTGCTGGACCGCGAACTCGTGCGACTGGTGTCGGCCGAAGGCCCAGCCCTCGGCGCGGCCGTGGCGGCACTCGCGGGGTACGAGACCTACCAACGGCGAAGGTCCGGAGACGCCATGCCGTACACAGTGGCCGACGCCGTGGCCGCGATGGTGAAGTTCCGCCCGGACACGGTGAAGCCGAACCCCGACTGGCGGGACGTCTATCGGCAAGGACTGGCGGCATTTGCGGCTCGGTTGGGAAAGACTTAAAACGGAACGCGGAGAACGGAGGATTGGAACGCCGGATGAAAACCGGATCAGAACCAAAAATCGGATTCGGTTTGATCCTGCCTTTGATCCGGCGTTCCAATCCCGCGTTCTCTGCGTTCCGTTTTCTCTTCTACAACCTCCTCTTGACGCCTCGGCCGATTTCCTTCACCCTACGCCCTTCGTTCGACACTCGCGGAGACACGGAGGTTTCCCCATGCGGCCGATCTTGTCCGTCAGCTTCCTCACGACCCTCGGCTTGGCGGTGTCGCCGACCGTGGCCCAGTCGCCGCCGGCCTTGCTGCCGCCGTCGATCACCGGCCGGCCCGTGCCGGAGGCGGTCACGCCGGTCGCCGCCAGCGTGCCGAAACCGCCGAGCCTCAGTCGCTTCCAGCAGCTGCAAAACTTCCCACCGGAAACCACCGCCGCTGTCCTCGGCATGAGGGCCGGGGCGGAATGGCTGGCGAAACGCCAACAGCCGCAGGGCCGCTTTCTGTTCGGGGTGAACCCGGCCCTCCGCACGCCGATCGACGGCGATAGCGACTACCGGCAGGCTCTCGCGGCATGGTCCGTCTGCCAGGCCGCGAACTTCACCGCCGACGAGAAGCTGACCGCGTGCGGTGCGCAGGCGGCGCTGGGCTTGCTCGCGCTCACGAAGGACGAGGCCGAGTGCCGGACGCCGATGCTCTCCCCGAAGGGTGGCAACCCCGTCGGCTTCGCCGCCGCTCTCGCGCTCGCCATCTACAGCCTGCCGACGGCCGACGCGAAGTTGTTCGCGGAAGCCGAGAAGCTGTGCGGCTACATCCGCAAGCAGGTGCAGGCCGACGGCACGATCTCGTGCGGCAGCGACGAGAATGTCTACCCTGGCCTCGCCCTGCAAGCCCTCGCCGCGAGTCGTCGCGTGCGGCCGGACGCCGCGAAGGACGGCGTCCTCGCGAAGTGCCTCGCCGCCTACCGGGCGAAGTTCAAGGCCGCCCCGCACGCCACGCTGGCCGGCACGGTCATTCCGGCGGCTGTCGAGTTCTGCCTGGAAACAAAGGACACAAACGCGGCCGCGACCGCCTTCGAGATGGCCGACTGGCTGTGCGCGACGCAGCACGGCAAGGCCGACAGCCAGCACGTGCTGTGGGCCGGGGCGTTCCGCACCGACAACTCCGCGTCGCCGACGGAACCCGGCTTCGAGTCAGCCCACGCCGCCCGTGGCCTCGCCGCCGCGTGTCAGCTCATTCGCCAGGGCGTGCCCGACCTGACCCGCTACGCGAAGTACCGCCCGGCCACCGTCGAGGCGCTCGCCTTTACGCGCGGGTTGCAGTTCACCGTGGACAACACCGGCCACTTCACGACCGACTTCCGCACGCAGTACCTCCTCGGCGGCGTCCGCACGGCCCTGACCGACGGGAACATCCGCGCCGATGCCACCGCGTTGGCCGGGCTGGCGTTCCAGCGGTTCCTCGAAAGCGGAGCCGAGCAGTAGGAAGTCGAACTGAAATCGGAACGCGGAGAACGCCGGATCGGAACGCCGGATCAAAACCGGATCAAACCCGAAATCGAATTTGGATTTATCCTGCCTTTCATCCGGCGTTCTGATCCTGGGTCCTCTGCGTTCCGTTTTAATTCCTCGTTCGTAGGTCGGCCCTGATTTCTATAATGTCTTCTCCGAAATGTCCCCCTCACTGCCATGTGCGACGGCCTGCATGACCGCCCCTGATCGCCCCCTACCCCGACCGAAGTGCAAGTCCCTGATGGGCGTTCGCGTCGCCGGGACGGGGAAATACCTGCCCGAAGTGGTGGTTACGAACGCCGACCTGTACGACCAACTCGACTTCGCATCCCGCGGGTACAACGCCGAGTGGATCGTCCAGCGGACGGGCATTCAGGAACGCCGCCACGTCCGGCCGGGGCAGAACACCTCCGACCTGTGCGTGGAAGCCGCGAAGGATTGCTTCGCGAAAACCGGCTACGGCCCGAAGGACATCGACTTGCTCGTGGTCGGCACCTTCACGCCGGACATGGCCTTCCCGTCCACGGCCGCCATCGTGCAAGATCGGCTGAGGCTGTCCGCCCCGGCCATCGAAGTCGAGGCCGCGTGTGCCGGGTTCGTGTACGCGCTCGTGACAGCCGCCGCCTATGTTGTGGCCGGGGCGAGCGACCGGGCACTCGTCATCGGCGGCGACGCGAACTCACGGGTGGTGAACCCGAAAGACCCGAAGATTTTCCCGTTGTTCGGCGACGGGGCCGGCGCGGTCATTCTGGAGAAGGGCACCCCGGAGCAGGGCATCGTGGCGTACAGCATGGGGACCGATGGCAGCGGCGGCTCGATGCTCTGTCGCCCGGCCGGCGGCACGGCGATGGAACTCACGCCCGAAGTTCTCGCGGCCGGCAAACACTACATGCACATGGACGGGCAGGGCGTCTACCGTTGGGCGGTCGAAATCTTGCGCGACACGGTCAACGACGTGCTGACGGCCGCGAAGGTGACGACCGACGACCTGGCGCTCGTGGTGCCGCACCAGGCGAACATCCGCATCATCGAGCAATCGCTGAACAAGTTCCTGAAGATTCCGGCCGATAAAGTGTTCAACAATATGGACCGGTACGGCAACACGTCGGCCGGGTCGATCCCGATCGCGCTCGACGAGGCCCTGGAAGCCGGCCGACTGAAGCGGGGCGAACTCGCGCTGTTCAGCGGCTTCGGGGCCGGCCTGGCCTGGGGCACGACGTTAATCCGCTGGTGACCGCAGGAGGCAGTCGCATGAACGAAACCCCGCCCTTCACGTCTGACGACGCCGACCTGTGGACGATCCCGCTGCACGGCATCTCCGTGCCACTGCCGCCGACCGCCGACGTGCCGCCCCTCACGCAAACGGCCGACGAGCCGAAGCTGGACTTCCTCGCCGACGACGTGCCGACCGACCTGGGCTACCACCCGAGGCTGCGCCGCTCGGCGTGAGACGGGCGAGCCGCAACGGCGCAGGTCTGGTTCGACGGCAGCCACGACCCGCAGCGGCAGGTGTACGTAGTGGACGTGCGCAACGTGGTGAAGTGAGGGGTCACGCGGGGCGTGGCTCCCAAAGCTCGAATCGGTTCCCCTCCGGGTCGGTCGCCCAGCCGAAGCGGCCGTAGTCGTAGTCCTCGATTCGGTCGTCGACGTTTGCCCCGGCCGTTCGGAGTTGTGCCAACATGGCATCGAGATTCTGAACGCGATAGTTGACCATGAACGGGGCCGTGCCCGCACCGAAGTACGAAGTGTCCGCAGGGAACACAGACCAAACTGCCTGCTCTCCCGCCTGGGTCGATGCGAACGCCCCGTAGGTCTGCCCCGCCTCGACGGGCAAGCCCAGGTGCTCCCGATACCAGGCCGCGAGCGCCTTGGGATCGCGAGCCTTGAAGAAGATCCCGCCGATTCCGAGTGCCCGTTCCATGCAAGCTCCTTCCCCATCGCCGCGGATCGAATTCACCCGCGGCGCCTCAGAGTAGCGACTCGGTGGCCGCAGGTCAAAAGCCAATCCGCGGCGGCGCCGCTCGGCGTGACGTGGTGAAGTAGAGGAGGAACGCCAAGCTCACCCGCCGCCTGGGCGGCGTAACCGAACCGAGTCGGCCGACACCACCGCGAACGCGCCCGGCAAATCAGACGCGTTGTCCCGCACCGCTCGAGAAACAACCTCAGCCTTGGACGCGTTGTCCAACCCCTCCAGGCGAATGAGCAAAACCCCCGCGTGTGACAGCCCACGACGGTAGACCAACTCGCCGAAGTCTTTGTCCTCGGTGACGAGAACGGCCCCGCCGTCGGTGGCCCGTTGCAACACGTCCTCGTCGGACACGCTCGGCGACACTTCCGCAATCCAGTCCACGACGTGGCCGTCTCGCCGTAATCGCTCGACGATCCCGCGGTCGATGTTCTCGTCGGCGACCAGATTCATGCCGACTGCCGTTCCACCGGCCGGACGACCTCGGCGCCGAGTGCTTCGGCCGCGAACCGGAGGGAGGCCAGGACCGCCTCGCGGGTGAGCCGCGGGTGAGAGTCGAGGAGTTGGTCAATGCCCTCGCCGGCCCCGAGCTTGCGGAGGATGAGTTCGACCGTGATCCTGGTGCCCGTGACGACGGGTTTGCCCAGCATGACGGCCGGATCGGATGTGACGAGCGATGCGTCCAAGAGATACCTCCCAGCGGATCCTACACCGTGCATGCCTGGACTACTCATCCCGCAATAATCGGTAGTGCTGTAGCAGAGCGTCGTTGACGCCGGACGGGCGGAACGGTTGGCCGCCCTCGACCTCGTCCCACGCCGCACGCATCTGCTTGCTGCTGATTTCGGCCGGCATCTCGCCAGTGCCGGTCGCCATGCCTGGACAGGCCACGGTCCTGATGCTCCCCGGTTGCTGTTGATTGTGCCGCTGAACGGCGCGAAGCACGGCGCGGAACGACAGGTAGGCGTTAAGCGTATGGGCGACGTTGACCGGGGCGCGCATGGTCGGGGCGGCCACGACGAATCGTATGTCGGCCGCTCCCGTCTCGATCACCAAGGCCAATCCGATCGGGAGTTCGCCGTCCCAGTCGCGGCGGATCATCGCTCGGAGTTGATCTTGGACGTGCCAACCGAACCGCTCGCTGTACGCCCGGTCGATGCCGCCGTCCATGAATCCGAAGCAATTCGCCGGGCTGACGACTGCATCGACGGGGACGCCGAAGATGTCGCCCGTAGCTGGGACCACGGCCGACACGCCGGTGAAGTGGCGTTCCCAAGCCGCGGTGAGGTCGCCACCACGGTCGCGCAGATGATACGTCACACTCTCCATCCGATGCACCTTCTTGCTGCCGAACTAGTCATGATCTCCATATACAGATCACAGAAATCCGAGTTAGGTTCACCCTGCAATAGTTGAGACATCGTCCCATCGTAGCAATTCTGCGGCCTCCGGTCAAAATTCAATCCGACTACCCGGACGGTAGTACGGCGATCAATTAGCCGCGATGCCGAGCGGAGCACGGGATCCCGGCAGGCGCTCGCCGCGCTCCGCTCCGCAGTCTGCGCGTCGCCGCTAAACGGGAGGTGGCGAAAAATCCGCACGTTCCGCGAAAACGGGTCAACTCGGCAAAACCGGTAGGACGATGATAATGGTGTCGAACGGCCGGGGCGAAAGCTGCGGTCGGACGACGCGAGACGGTGGTTCGTCGCACGGACGCGGGCCACCGGATCGAGTCGGCTTCGGTCGGGTTTCCGACCGCGGCCGATCGCACCCGTGACCGTTCGCCGGGCCAGGGCCGACCCCACCCACGGCCCGGCCCGGCGATGGTAACGGGCCAACCTTCCCAAGACACGATTCCACGGATGGGAGCGAACATGCGCCGCTTCGTTGCACCGGCTTTACTTCTCGGCCTGCTGGCGACGGGCCTCGGCTGTCAGCGTGCCCACATCGGCGGCATGAACGACGTGTACCATCACCCGGACAATGCCATCGTCAACACCGGCAACGGCAACCCGTACCACGTGAGCGGCCAGCCGATCACCGGTGGGGTCGTGCCGGAGAAAATGCCCGCCCCGCTTCCGGTCCCGGTCCCGGCCGGCGACAAGGGCACCGAGTAACCACACGCAGCATCGGTCGCGTCAGGAATGACGCGGCCGCTTCGACGACCGCGGGGCGAGCTTCGGCTTCGCGGCCGTGGTCGTCGAGTTTTGGGGGGTAGAGGTCGGCGACGCCTGCAAGCGGTCGGCCGACGCCTTCGCCAACTCCAGGAACCGCTGCTGGCTCCGCAACTCGGGCGTGCCGGCCTTCGGCTTCACTCGCTCGTAGGTGCCGTCCGGCAGCAGCAGCCGCGACTTCTGATTGTCGGCCAGCGAAGTCTTCAGCAACTCGTCGATCACGCGGGCCTTCAGGTCCGCTTGCTCGATGGGGAAGGCTACTTCTACCCGGCGTGTGAGGTTGCGGTCCATCCAGTCGGCACTGCCCACGTACACTTCCGGGTCGCCGCCATTCTCGAAATAGAAGATGCGGCTGTGCTCCAGGAAGCGATCGACCACCGAAGTGATGCGAATATTCTCGCTCACGCCCGGCACACCCGGCCGCAGCGAACAGACGCCGCGGCACGAGATGTCGATCTTCACCCCCGCCTGGCTGGCCGCGTAGAGCGCCTTCACCACGGCCGGCTCGATTAGCCCGTTGATCTTCACGCGGATGCGGCCCTTCTTGCCGGCCGTCGCGTTGGCTGCCTCGTTCTCGATCTTCTCCAGCATGAACGCCATCATCCGCGACGGCGCGACGATCAACTTCTTCCACTGCGGCAGCGAGGCGTAGCCGGTGAGATGGTTGAACAAGAGCGCCACATCGGCGGCGAAGTCGGGGTTGCAGGTGAAGAAGCCGACATCGGTGTAGGTGCGGGCGGTGATCGGGTTGTAGTTGCCGGTGCCGAGGTGAACGTACCGCCGCAGTTGGTTGTCTTCGTCGCGGCGGACGACGAGCGCGACCTTGCAGTGCGTCTTCAGGCCGACGAACCCGAACACCACATGCACGCCGGCCTTTTCCAGTTCGCGTGCCCACAGGATGTTCCGCTCCTCGTCGAGGCGGGCCTTCAGCTCGATGACGGCCGTCACCTGCTTGCCCTTGTCGGCGGCCAACTGCAAAGCCCGCACGATGGGCGAATCGGAACTGGTGCGGTAGAGCGTCTGCTTGATG
Source organism: Gemmatales bacterium (assembly GCA_038318835.1). Lineage (GTDB taxonomy): Bacteria > Planctomycetota > Planctomycetia > Gemmatales > Gemmataceae > Limnoglobus. Next base: position 8,158 of record JBBQCQ010000104.1, read on the forward strand.
GCCTGCACGCGGTCGTCGGCCGCGGCGGCTTCGATGAAATCGACGACGTGCTTGAACGACTCGTAAGGGTGGTGGACCAAGATGTCCTTGGAGCGAATGGCCGCCCACGGCGTGGGGGCTTGCACGAACTCGCGGACCAGCGTGGGGGCGAACGGCGGGTCGCGGAGGTCGGCGAACCCCGGCAGAGCGTACACCTGGAACAGCCCCGTCAGGTCCAGCAAGCTGGGCACCCGCGTGACGTCTTCCGGGTTCAAGTCGAGGGCACCCGTCAGGAACTGTTCCACGTCCGGGGCCACGGCCGCTTCCACTTCCAGCCGCGAGGCGTGCCCGCGGCGGCGCTTCCGCACCGAGTCTTCGATGGCCTGCATCAGATCATCGACTTCGTCGTCGATCTCGAACTCGCTGTCGCGGGTCACGCGGAATGCGTAGGCGTCGGCCAGTTCCATGCCGGGGAACAGTTCCGTCAGGTGCAGGCGGATCACATCTTCCAGCGGGAATAGCGCGATCGAATAATCGGGCATCCGCGTGTCGTTGCTGCCCGCCGGGTCGAGGGGCTTGTCGCCGGCGGGCGGCGCGTCCGCCGAGACTTTCGTGGTCTGGAGCATGACGAATCGCGGCAACATGCCCGGCACCTGAACGACGGCGTACAGCGGGTCGGGGTCGTCCGGCCGGCGGAGCACCACGGCCAGGTTCAGCGACTTGTTCAGCAGGTGCGGGAACGGGTGGCCAGGGTCGATGGCCAGCGGCGTGAGCACGGGGAAAATCTGATCGCGGAAGACGTCCTTGAGTTGCTTGAGTTCTCCTTCGACCAGGTCCTTCAGTTGCCGAATGACGATGCCCTTTT
>JBBQCQ010000105.1:0-8994 GCA_038318835.1 Gemmatales bacterium
AGGTGGTCCGGTTCTACAACAAGCGGGGCACGGCGGAGCAATGGATCAAGGAGGGCAAGAACGCGGTGAATTGGACGAAGTTGTCGTGCCGGCGGTTCCGAGACAACGCGGCCCGGTTGCAGGTGTTCGCCCTGGCGTACAACCTGGCGAACTTCCTGCGGCAGGTAGTGCTCCCGAAGCCGGTCCGGCCCTGGAGCCTGACGACACTGAGGGAGACGCTCATCAAGATCGGGGCCAAGGTGGTGACGCACGCGAAGTCCGTGATCTTCCAGTTGGCCGAAGTGGCGGTCCCGCGGACGTTGTTCGCGGCGATCCTGACGCGGATCGGGCGGTTGCGGCGGGCGTGCGACTCGGGATGACGCCCAGTGCGTCGTGATGAAAAAACGGGACCGCGGAGCGGGCGGGCTGGCCTGCGGGGACGGTACGTCTCGACGGTCGTTTTCGGGAGTGAGTTCGGGCGGAAGGCGGGGTTCTGGAGGTGCTCGGAGCATTTCCGGGTCGCCCAATGGTGTCCGAGTCCGGTATCGGTGGGGGAAATGTGCTTGACCAGGGGCGAGAGAGAACCGAAATTGATCCGAAACCGACACAGATCTCCCCAGCCGCAGTCATCTGGGAAAGATCGGTTCCCCCTCCCCTCCGACCCGGAGTCGCCATGTTCGTTTCCCTGTTCGCCGTCCTGCTGGCCGCCCCGCCGGCGAAGGACCCGAACGACGTCCGCGTCATGAGCTACAACGTCCGCTACGCCGCCGCGAAGGACGGCGTCAACAACTGGGACAACCGCAAAGAGTTCTTGGCCGAGACGGTCCTCGCGTTCGACCCCGACCTGCTCGGCACGCAGGAAACGCTCGCGGTGCAACGGGACTTCCTGGCGAAGAAATTGCCCGGTCACGACGTGCTGGCGGCCGGCCGCGACGACGGCAAGGAGGCCGGCGAGATGATGGCTCTCTTCTACAAGAAGGACCGCTTCGAGAAGCTCGACGGCGGGCACTTCTGGCTGAGCGACACGCCGGACAAGGTCGGCTCGAAGGGCTGGGATACGTCGCTGCCGCGAATGGTGACGTGGGTGAAGTTGAAGGACAAGAAGGCCCCGACCGCTCCGCCGGTGGTGTACTTCAACACGCACTTCGACCACCGGGGTCCGACCGCCCGCGTCGAGTCGGCGAAGCTCTTGCGGAAGAAGGCCGCCGAGATGGGCAAGGACGGTCGCGTACTCATCACCGGCGACTTCAACAGCGGCGAGGGCAGCGGCCCGTACAAGGCGCTGTTCGGCGACGCCGACGGCAAACCGTCGCCGGTCGTGGACACGCTCCGCGTCTACCGGCCGACGGCCGACAAGGAGGAAGGCACGGCGACCGGCTTCAAAGCCTCGGCGACGACGGGCGCTCGCATCGACTGGATCGGCGTCTCGCGGAGCTGGGACGTGACGGCCGCCGCCATCGACCGCACGGCCCGCGACGGCCGCACGCCGTCGGACCACTTCGCCGTCACGGCCGTGCTAGGGAGGTGAGGGGGACCGGGTTTTCAGGCCAAAGGCCTGGCAGCCCTCAGCCCAGGGCAACGCCATGGGTTGAGAGGCGTTGAAGGTTTTGCAGCCTGAAGGGCTGCGAGCAGGGGACTGCTTCTCGCAGCGATTCAGGCTGCCGGGTGGTTGGCATCGAGACCCAGGGCGTTGCCCTGTGCTGAGAGCTGTCAGGCCTTCGGCCTGAAAACCTGATGACCATCTTAATCCTTTCATCTTCAATCCCGTGCGTTACAATCGCGGAACACCTGACGAGAGGGTCGCCATGTCCGACACGCTCAAGACCCGGCCCGAATCGCCGACCGCCGACCAGACCGTGGAGGCGGCCAACAGTGCCGCCTACGACACCGCGAACGCCGGCCTGTCGACCGACGCCGAAGAATCCCCCGCATTCGGTCCGCCGGCCCAGCCGGGCGAGGTCGGCACCCTCGGGCCGTACCGCGTCCTGAAGGAACTCGGCCGCGGCGGCATGGGGGCCGTCTACCTCGCCTTCGACACCCGGTTGAACCGCCGCGTCGCCCTCAAGGTGATGCTGCCGAAGTACGCCGCGATCATCAGTTCCAAGAGCCGCTTCATCCGCGAAGCCCGGGCGGCCGCCGGCATCACGCACGACCACATCGTCACCATCCACGAGGCCGACGAGCGGGACGGCGTGCCGTACATGACCATGCAGTTGCTTCAGGGGTACCCGCTCGACGAGTACATCAAACAGAAAGAACACCTCGACCTGGCCGAAGTCTTGCGGATCGGCCGCGAGACGGCCCTCGGCCTTGCCGCCGCCCACGACATCGGACTGGTCCATCGCGACATCAAGCCGGCCAACCTGTGGGTCGAAGCCCCGACCGGGCGGATCAAGATTCTCGACTTCGGCCTGGCGAAGCCGACGCAGGACGATCCGCAGGACACCGGCCTGACCGTGACCGGGGCGATCCTCGGCACGCCGGCGTTCATGGCCCCGGAGCAGGCCCTCGGCGAGAAGGCCGACCACCGGGCCGACCTGTTCAGCCTCGGCGTCGTCCTCTACCGGCTGACCACCGGCCACAGCCCGTTCTACGGCTCGACCGTCATGGCCATGCTGACGGCCGTCATCACCGAGCCACCGACGCCGGTCCGCGAGCGGAACCCGGCCGTGCCCGAGCCGTTCGCGAAGTTGATTCAGCAACTGCTGGAGAAAGACGCGGACGACCGGCCGCCGTCGGCGACGGCCGTGGCCACCGCGATTGCCGAGATTGAACGCGGGGCGACGGCGGCAGTCCCGATGCCCGTGCAGGCGATCCCGCTCGACGGGCTGCCGACGGTGTCGCGGGTCTCGCCCGGCCCCGACCCGTTCGCCGAAATCGACGCCACCGAGCCGGGCGAAGTCGTTCACGCGCCAACACCTCTGCTTCGCGGCCATCCGTCCGATCCGGCGGCCGCGAAGCGGAAGTGGTGGCCGTTCGTCGCCGTCGGCCTCCTCGCCGCCGCGCTGGCCGTGGCGATTCCGCAGATTCTCAAGGTGTCCACGCCGAAGGGCACGCTCGTCATCGAGACGACCGACCCCGACGTGGAGGTGGTCGTCAAGAAGGGCACGGCCACGATCTTCGACAAGACGAAGCAGCGGGAGATCGTGCTGAGTGTCGGCGACGACTACATGATCGACCTGGTCGAGCCGAAGGGCGGGTTGAAGCTGAGTACGAAGACGTTCGAGATCACCAAGGACGGCAAGGCGACGGTGAAAGTGCGGGTCGAAAAGCCGGCGGTGGCTGCGGTGAAGCCGGCGGCGGGGGCCGCGAACTTCCGGGTCGCCAACGGCGTCACGACGCCGGAATTCAAGGCTTGGGCCGAGAAACTGCCCGAGGGGTATCGGCCGACGTACGTGTCCGCCCGCGTGGGGGCGGTGCCGCCGGTGTACGACGCGGTCGCCCTGCCCGTCCACGGCGAGTACTACCTCGAACTGCCCATCGACGGCAAGCGGGTGCCGGTGCCGAAGGACGTTCAGGACCGGATGGGCGTCACCAACGCGACCGCCGTGACGGCCGGCGAGCAGAACTTGTGGACGGGCATTTGGGTTCGCAGTTACGCGGCCGGCAGTTACTTCTGGTTCGGCGACGCCGAGTTCACCGCCAACCACGATCAGGAGGCGCTCCGCGGCCCTTCGGGCGCGCGGCCGACCTCGCTGGCAGGTCTGGACGGCACTCATTACACGATCTACTGGTCGTGCGCCCTCACGGCCCCCGGCCCGCCGTGGGAAGCGAAGACGAACGTCGCCCTCGACCAACTCTCGCAGGCCGTCGATGATGCTCGCACGCGGGGGTGGCGGCCGGAACTGCTCGGCGTGGACACGGTCCGCACGCCCATGCGGTTCCGGGCCACCTTCTGCCAGAACTCGCCGCAGTACGACTGGGACTTCTCCGCGAAGATCAGTGCCGCCGAGTACCAGAAGCAACTCGACGACCGCACGGCCAAGGGCTTCCACCCGCGGTGCGTCTGTTCGAGCCTGGTGAACGGGAAGGTCGAGTACGTCGTACTCTGGCTGAAGGAGCCGGCCGAGTTCCGCCTGTCGGCGGCGGCTCGCAAAGCCTTGCAGGCGGTGCTCGATGTCGGTGCGAAGCTGGAAGTCGAGATGGCCGGCCACCGCGTCGAGATACCCGGCGGCGCGACCCTGCCCGACTACCCGATGGCCGTCCTGAACATCGACGGCCTGGGCAACAAGGCGATCACCGACGCCGTCGTCGCCGGGTGGAAGGACCTGCCCCCGGTCCGCCACTGGCTGCGGTTGGGCGAGACGGCCGTGACCGACAAGGGGCTGGAGACATTGGCCACGTACCCCGGCCTGGCGACGGTCCAGTACCTGTCGATCGCGAACGGCGGGCTGACCGACGCGGCAATGGCGAGCGTGGGGAAGTTCCCGGCGGTGAAGTACCTCACCCTCGACGGGAACCCGATTACGAGCGACGGCTTTCGGCACTTGAAGAACCTGAAACTGGAAAGCCTGTCGTGCGAGAATTGCGACAAGGTCGACGGGGTGGCCCTGGAACACCTGCGAGACGTGACGACGTTCCGCCAACTGTGGCTGTACAAGACCAACCTCTCGGACGCCGGCGTGAACCAACTCGCCGGCCTCACGAACCTCGAAACCCTGTTCATGACCGGGGCCAAGATTACCGACGGGTGCGTCGATACGCTGCTCAAGTTGCAGAAACTCCAGCGGCTCCAGTTCACCGGCACCGGCGTGACCGACGCTGGCCTGGCCCGCCTCAAGGGATTGCCGGTGCTGACGGAACTGCTGATCGACGACGGAACGAAAGTCACCGCGGCCGGGTTGAAGAGCATCAAGGATTTTCCGGCCCTGACCGTGCTCAAGTTCAACCACAACGGCGACGCCGTCACCGACGCGTCGATCCTTGGTCTGGGCGGGTGCGGGCGGCTCAAACACCTGGAACTGTTCGGTGGCAAAGTGACCGAGGCCGGCGTCAAGGCACTCGCAGCGGCGATCCCGCACTGCAGGATCGTGTGGGACGGGGACACCGTCGAGCCGAAGCCGGAGCCGCCCGCCGCTCCGCCTGCCGTGGACGGGTTCCTCGAAGTTCACGGCGTCTCGCGGACCGCCCTCGCCGACTGGGTCGCGAAACTGCCGAAGGGCGTCACGCCGACTTGGGTGGCGACCCGCACGGGCGGCAAAGACGTGCTCTTCGACGCCGTCGCGGTCCCCGCCCCCGACGCCCCGGCCGCCAAGTTCGCGACGTGGTCGGACGCGGACCCCGCCGCCTACGACGAACTCAAGAAGACGCACCGCCTCGTGGCCGAAGCGCCGTTCCTCGTCGATGGTGCTTACCACACGGTGGACGTCGGCGTGGAGGACGGCAAGACCTTCGAGACGTGGTACGGAGATCTGGCGTTTGCCCAGAAAAAGATCGGCGACGGGTTTCAGTCCGAACGGGTCCGCGACGGCGTGAAGGAACGCTGGCTGCCGAATTCTCTTACGGCCCTCCGCCGTTCGGACGGCGGGATCACGTACTCGCTCATCTCGACTTGGTTACCCGACCGGACATTGGAGGGACACCTGTCGAACACTCCTAAGGAACTGGCCGCGAAGATCGCCGAGTGTCGCACAAGGGGCTGGCGGCCGCACATCGTCAACACCATCCACGGCAGTCCCGAAACAACCTTTCTCGCCGTCTTGCTGGAGAACAAGGCGAACGAGGCGTGGGACTTCACGCCGGACCTGTCCGTCGCGGACTACGAGAAGGAACTGGCCGCACGCAAGGCGAAGGGCCAGCGGCCGCGGTGCGTCTGCTCGCACGAGGCCGACGGCAAGGTCGGGTACACCGTCGTGTGGGACGGTGGCTCGGCCCCCGCGGCCGTCGGCGAACCCCCTATGGCCGACAGCCTCCGCACGGCGGTGGAGAAGCTGTTGGCCGCGAAGGTGACCGTCCACGTTTCGCCGAAGGGCAGCACGTCCGGCTACCGCAATATCGAATCCGCGAGAGAGTGCAAGCCGACCGACCGCATCGAAGAAGTCTGGGTGCCGGCCGGTCCGCCGGGCCGGCGGGCGGTGGCCGACCCGGCCGTGCTCGACGCCCTCCGCGGCATCCCGCCGGACGGCCTCCACCCGCGGGCCAGACTCAACCTCCGCGGGGCCGTCACGCTCCAAGACCTGGCCGCGCTCGGCGACATGCCGGCCCTGCGAACCGTTCACGGCCTGGAACTGGTCGATCAGGGCAAGATCGACGGCTTGCTCGCCGGTCTGACCGCGTTCCCCGCTCTGACTTCCTTGGCGTGTGCCTACGCCCCCGCCCTGTCGGACAAAGGCCTCGCGGCCCTGCCGAAGGCGGCCCCGCACCTGACGCACCTGTCCCTCCAGGGAACGAAGATCACGGCGGCCGGGCTGGCCTCGCTCCGCGAGCTGAAACTGACCTCCCTCAGCTTGCAGAATTCCGATTTCGACGACGCCGCGGTCGAGAACCTGAGCCGCCTCGACACGCTGACCCGGCTGGACGTGAAGCGGACGAAGATGACGGAGGCCGGTGCGAAGAAATTGGCCGCCGCCCTGCCCAAGTGCAAGATCGAGTCCGACGCCCGCCCGCTCAAGGCGACGGACAAGTAACGCGCGGGCGGGGACTACCGTGGCCGGTCCAGACTCGCCTTCGCCTCGCGGGTCAGCCTCACCCCGGCGGCCCCGCCGGCCCACGATTGAAGCAACGTCCGTGCGGCCGGCGTGCCGATCCATTCCACCGCTTCCACGGCCCGTACCACCCGCAGTTCGTCGGCGTTGTGCGCCAAGTTCGCGTTCGCTTCTAATATCGTCTCGATCCGCGTGCGGACCTCGGCCGACGCCGTCGCGTTCAAGGCGGCCTCCAGTTGCGGCACCGCCACGTCGCCGAGGGCCTTCAAACCTTTCGTCGCGGCCTGCCGGTCGGCGAAGGCCGGGGCGTCGAGGGCCGCGAGGAACGCCGCCACTTGGACCGCGTCCACGGCCGGCACCGGCGGCAACTTCGCCCAGAACAGCGGCAGCGATTGCTCGGAGAACCACGCCAGCCGGCGGATCGCCCATGAAAGATAGCAAGTTCAGCAAGCTGTTCAGTGCCGGCTCGCCGGAGAAGGAGGCGGATGAGCCGCTCATGGCTGACGAGCTGGAGGAGGATCTCGGCAAGTGCGCGGCCATCGCCAAGGAAAAATGGGTCACCGCGCTCACGGTGAAGCAACCAAAGGATGAGGAGCCGTCGTTCCAGTACCGGGGCCTTGCGACGCGCAGAGGGTATCTGCCGACACGGTTCTGGGTAAGGTTCGTGGATGAGGACGCGACGTGGGAGATCGTGGTGTCGGGGCGGAACCTGCTGCGGATCTACTGCCTCATCATCCAGCACCGCCTCGAGTGGATTCGTGCCGCCGACCGGGATTACGCCGAAAGCAAAGAGCCGATCATCCGTTGACGTCCGGTGATCGAGCGTCTTGTGGGGTAATTTAGACTGGGGCTTTCCTACCCGCAGGAGCCCCCGTGATGTCCGTGCCTGATCCTCGTATCGTGGAACGCTGGCGAACAGCCTTCGCCACATGGCGTAGTTCCGGCCTCTCGGTGGCCGCATTCTGCCGCTCGCGTGAGCTCAACTTGTCGAGCTTCTACCGGTGGCGGAAGATCCTCAACGATCTCGACCGGCCGTCCGCGACCCGGCCCCGATCCCAACCGGACCCGGTGCCGCCACAGTCCTTCGTACCCGTCCGCGTGATCCCCGATGCCGTCGTCGAGGTGATCCTCCCGTCCGGTCTCCAACTCCGTGTGCCGCTGTCCGCCGATGCCCGGCAACTGGCCCGTCTGGTTCTGGCACTGGGAGCACCACGATGCTGACGCTCGGCACCACCGGCGTCATCTACCTAGCCGTCGATCCCCAGGACGGACGCAAGGGCATCGACGGACTCGCGGGCGTCGTCCGCACCACGCTCGGTCGTGATCCCGCTTCCGGCGACCTCTTCGTCTTCAAGAACCGACGCGGCGACAAGCTCAAGATCCTGGCCTGGATGGGTGACGGGTTCGCACTCTACCTGCGGCGGCTCGAGAAGGGAACGTTCGCCTTTCCGACGGCCGCGACTCCAGAACTCGCCATCACGACCACCCAACTGGCCATGATCCTTGGCGGCGTCGAACGGGAGCGGACGCGGACACGCACCCGATTCCAGCAACCGGTGTAATTCTTCCCGACGGACGTGATAGATTCGGGCGCGTCGCGCGTCTTGACTGACATGGCGGTGTCACTCGAACTCGAACTCCTCACACTCCGCGAACAGGTGGACCACCTGCTCGCGGACAACACGCACCTCAACGCCCAGGTCCAGGAACTCATTGCACTCGTTGGCGAACTCCGCGGCACCATCGAGAAGCAACAGGACCACATCGCCAAACTCGTGAAGATGCACTTCGGTCGCACGAGCGAACGGATCGAAGGTCCGACCCTCTTCGACGACCTCCCCGACGAGGGACCGGGGGAACCCGTTGTTCCTCCGCCGCCGGTAGTTCCCGAACCCGTCGTGTTGGTGCCCAAGCGGAAAGGGCACGGCCGCAAACCGAACCCGGCGAACCTCCCCCGACGGCGTGAGGAGATCGACCTCAGCGATGCGGAGAAGGTGTGCCCGTGTTGTGCCGGGGCGCGCGTCCGTATCGGTGAGACGATCCGCGAACGTCTCGATTACACCCCGTCGTCGATCTTCGTTCGGGAGATCGCGCAGCAGACGTACGCCTGCCGAGCGTGCGAACGGGCGGCGTGGGATCCGCAGATCGCGGCGCCGGCCTTCCCGCCCGAACCGGTTCCGAAGTCGGGGGTCGGGGCCGGACTGCTCGCCCAGGTGATCGTGTCGAAGTACGTCGATCACCTGCCGCTCTATCGCCAGGAGTCGATCTTCGCGAGGCACGGGTGGCCGGTGCGTCGCACCCGCTTGTGCGATCTCGTCGGGGCGTGTGGGACGCTGTTGGACCCGGTCTACCGGGCCATGATCGAGCGGTT
>JBBQCQ010000106.1:0-8980 GCA_038318835.1 Gemmatales bacterium
CCGTTCAGCCCCGGCAGGCCGATGTCGAGGAACATCACGTCCGGCTGGTGCTCGCGGGCGGCAGCCAGACCGGTCGGGCCGGTGTAGGCGGTTCGCACGTCGTGGCCCCGCAGCCCCAGGAGCATCGCCAGGCTGTCAGCCCCGTCGATGTTGTCGTCCACCACGAGGATGCGTCGGGCGACGGTCGGCCCTTTCGCAGGCACGACGGCGGGTGGTGGGGGTTCATAAAGGTCAGCGGCGAGCGGGAGGCGGATGGTGAACGTGCTGCCCCGGCCAGGCCCGTCACTGGTCGCCGTCACCGTGCCGCCGTGCAACTCGACGAGCTTTTGCACAAGCGTGAGGCCGAGGCCGAGACCACCCTGCGAGCGGTCAAGCGACGCCCCGACTTGCATGAACAAATCGAACACCCGCGGCAGATGGTCGGCCGGAATGCCGACGCCGGTGTCCGTCACGCGAACGACGGCGACGGCCCCTTCACAGGTGACGGCCAGCGTCACCCGCCCGCCCGGCGGCGTGTACTTGGCCGCGTTATTCAGCAGGTTCGTGACCACTTGCACGAGCCGGGCCGGTTCCGCCTCGACGATTACCGCGGCTGCGGGCACATCGAGCGTGAGGACGTGGCCGGCACTCTCGAACAGCGGTTTCGTGCCCTCAACGGCGGCTTCCACGATCGTCTGCAGGGGTACCCGTTCCGTACGCAGGGCGAGCTTTCCGGCTGTCACTCGCGACACGTCGAGTAGATCGTCGACGAGGTGAACGAGCTGAACGAGTTGCCGCCGCATCATGCCGATGGCCTGGCTGCGGTCGACCTCGGACCCACCGAGTTCGAGCACGGCCAGGCCGTTGCGGAGCGGGGCCAGCGGGTTGCGGAGTTCGTGAGCCAGGGTGGCCAGGAACTGTTCCCGCATCAGGGCTAACTCTCGCGCGGTATGCAAGGCCCCTTCGGCCACGGCTACCCGGTCCTGGGCGTCCAGGTGCTGGGCGATGAGTTCGGCGAACAACTTGAACGACTCGACCGTCTCGACGTTCTTCAACCGGGCGGGCCTTGGATCGAGGGCGCACAGGGTGCCGAACACCCGGCCGGTGGCCAGGCGAATGGGCACCGAGATGTAACTCTTGAACCCGAACTTCTGGGGTGTGGGGTGGGAGGCGTAGGCCGGGTCGGCGTCCACGTCCTCAATAATCACCTCGTCGCCGGTCCGGCAGACGACATGGCAGATGGACGCCCCGACTTCGAGTTCCGAGCCGGGGATCAGGCGGAAGGGAACCTCGTCGCGAACCGCACACGCGATCCACCGGGTCTCGGTGACGCGGGCAACGGCGGCGAAGCCCATGCCGGTGGTCCGGCAAATGACTTCCAGAATGCGGGGGACGGCCTCGATCTGGCCGACCACGGCCAAGTCACGGGTCAGGACTTCGCGCATCGCGCTCGCAGGGTGGGGGACGTGGGAAATCGCAATCGCGATTATTGTACGCACGCCAGCAGCGAAGTGGGGATGCGTGTGAAAGTCCGGTCGGCCGTCAGAGGGGGTGTTCGAGGCGTTCGAGCCAACCGCGGACGACGGTGTTGAACTCGCTCGACGCTTCCAAATTCGGTAGGTGGGCAGCCGTAGGGATCACTTCCAGGCGGCTGCCGGGGATGGCGGCAGCCATCGCCTTCGCGACGGCCGGCGGCGTAATCGGGTCGTGTTCGCCGACCACGACGAGCGTCGGCACGCGAATCTGCCCGAGCACCGGCCGCGAATCGGGACGATCTCGCATCGCCTTCTGGGCGGCCACGATGCCGGCCACCGATTGAGCCGCACCGATCCGCTTCACTTCGTCCACCACGGTCGGCCGGTTGTCGCGGGTCGTGTTGCTGAGTTGTTTCGGCAGCAGGGCGGCGATCACGCTTTCGCCCGTGAGGGTGTCGGCCGCGGCGATCATCTTATCACGGCCAGCCTTCGCCGCGTCGTCGTCCGCGTCGGCCTTCGTGTCGCTCAAGAGCAAGCCGCGTAGCCGTTGCGGATACTTCCCCGCGAAGGCGAGCGCGACGTACCCACCCATCGAGCACCCGCCGAGGACGACGGGGTCCGTCAGTTGGAGATCGTCGAGGAGTGCGGCCACGGCATCAGCCATCGCCTCCGTGGTGGGGTTCGCCAGCGCCGGCGAATCCCCGAACCCCGGCAGGTCGGGCGTGATGATGCGGAAGGTATTCGCCAGCGACAGTTGCGGCCGCCACATCTCCGACGAGAAAGGGAAGGCGTGGAGGAGAACGACCGGCATACCCTCGCCGGTGGAGGAGTGGGAAAGTGTCATGTCCGGTAACAAGCAACAGGGATGCCAAAAAAGCGTTTTTGACGAGCGGGGGCGTCAGCCCCCTGATTCTGAAATCGCCAGGAATCGAATCAGGGGGCTCACGTCCCCCGCACGCCAAAGCGGTCACGCGGCGGCGTTGGTGTTCCGTGGCATCTTCACCGTTTGGCCCTGATCGGCCATGAGTTCGTCGAGCATTTGGCCCTGCTGTTCGAGCATCCAGTGAACCTGCCGATGGCGGGCCGAGGTCTGGGCCTCCAGGGCGGCGAGGCGGTCGCTCAGTTGGTTCTGCAACTCGCGGATCTGCCGCAGGGCCGGCTCTTGCGTGCTGGACATCTTCGAGCCGAGGGCGTGGATGGCGGCCGAGATTTCCGCGTTCTGGCCGATCAGGTGCCGCACCGTTCGCGGCATCACCACCGCGTGCTTGACCATGCGCAGACCCTTGCCGACGCCGGGCATCGCGAGCAACTTCGCCCGCACCCTTCGGGCCGTGGTCTTCATCATGTGATGGAACGTCTTCGCCCCCGGCACGGTAGACGGGGGCACAGCGTCGGCCTCGCACACCGCCAGCGGCGGGATGAAGTTCACCAGCCAGCTCGTGTCGGTCCCGCGAGACTTGACCTCGTCGCTTCGCAGAAGCGTTTCGACAATCGCGCGGCGGTCGCCGCCTTCGTCCAGGTGGGCGACGTACCACTTCAGCCCGCCGGCGTCGGCCGGGCGGCGGAGGATCAGGTCGTACAGGCCGCGGACGAACTCTTCGTTCGGGGCGTACCAGAGTTTCTGGAGCGCCCGCACCGCGTCGCCGCCGGCGCGGAACTGCTTGGAGAGCAGTTCCTTTGTGGCTGTGTCGGCCAACACCGGCGAACACCCCATCGTCTCGGCCAGGATCGCCCGCAATCCCTCGGCCACGGCGAAGGGGTTGGCCGGGCGGTGGCGGGTGGCGGCTCGCCACTGCCGGACGATGCCGCCGAAGCAGTCGAGCGCGTTGCGAACCATCACGTCGGTCGAGAATTTCTCCTCGTACAGTTCCCGCGACCGTCGGCCGAACTGTTCGCGGCGGTCGGGCGAACCGAGGAGCTTGCGGAAGGCGTTGGCGAACGAACGCGGGTCTTCCGGCTCGGCCAGGTAGCCGTTGCCACCGTCCTCGACGATCTCGACCATGCCACCGACGCGGCTGGCCACGACCGGCTTCCCGAACATCATGCCTTCCGTCAGCACGAGGCCGAACGATTCGTACCGGCTGGGCAGCACGACGATGTCGGCATCGGCGTAAGCTTGCATCACCTCCGCGTCGCTCTGCTCGCCGACGAAGACGATGCGGTCGCGCAGGTCCGGCCGCTCGGCCATCATGCGATCGTGGGCGGCCGTGGCCGTGTCGTTACCGGCCGGGTTCGGCTTGCCGACAAGCACGAGTTCCGCGTCCGGGAATTCCGGCAGCACCTCGTAGGCGGCCTTCAACAGTACGTCCACACCCTTGCGGGCCTCGATGCGGCCGACGAACAAGATACGCGTGCGGGCGTTCGTCGGCCGGCGGCGGCGGACGTGGTGACGCTCGTCGCGGGTACCGATCGGCACGACGTGTTCGCCGACTGCGGTCAGCGGGCCGAAGTCCTCGCGGGCCTTTGTCAGAATCGCGTGGCTGATGCCGTGGATGTACTTGGCCGAACGGGTGGTCGCGCGTTCCAGGGCGATCATGCCGCCGACCTGGGCCGGGTCGGTGTTCGTGCCGCCGAGGTCGGCGATGGTCTTCATCGTCGTTTGCAGCGACAGCACCGTCGGCCAGCGGTTGTCGAGCTGGCTGATGACGCCCTCGCACAGCCAGATGGGGGCGATGACCAGATCCAGGCCGTGCAGCTCGTGGATGCGGCTGACTTCGTGGTAGACGTTGGCGACGTGCGTGAAGTTGTACGCCAGAGGCATCGGGCGGAACCCGTCGTCCCGCGGTTGCACGTCGGCGACGCGGTGCATCCAGACGCCGTCCTCGAAGTCCACGGTGTGCTGGTCGTTGGCCGCGTGCGTGACAACGTGAACCTGATGGCCGGCGGCGGCGAAGCCACGGGCGAGGTCAGCGAAGTAGCGGCCGATGCCGCCGCACGCCGGCGGGTACTCCCGCGTGGTCAGGCAAATCTTCCACCGCTCGCCGACGGGGGTGATGATCGGGAACGGCTTGAACGCCTCCTCGATCGGGGCGGGCAGCGGTCGCACGGGCCGGGCCTTCGTCAAGCCCTGGCGCACGCCGACATCCATGCCATCTTCGGTTCGCCGCATGTAGTACGCGAACTGTTCGGGCGTCAGCCGGCCGGCATCGAGGTTCGCCTGACCGCCGGCCTTCACGATCTCCACATAGGCCGTGAGTTCGCCCATGACTTCGCTGAACGTCCGCGTCTGCATCCCGTGCCGCACGGCGAAGGTGCAGTGGTTCTTCACCGTGCTGTGCGGGTCGAGCACCACTCGCTTATTGTTGCGGATGTGGCTGGGCAGATACTTATGATGGACCGCGGCGTGGGGCAGCGAGGCCAGCTGATAGCCGGCGTCCAGTACCCGCATGCACACTTCGACTTCGTCCAGATAATACTCGATCTCTTCGTTGAAGCCGCCGATCTCGACGAGCACATCGCGGCGGAAGCTACAGTTCGTCCCTTGCAGATACAGGAACGGGTCGGCCCCCGGCCGGTTGTAGATGTCGAACGGCGGGCGGACATCAAACCGGGTGACGGCGATCCGCGAACAGACCGAGTATTGATACTGGAAGGTCACGCCGGAGTGATCGTAGACGATGCCCCCGGCCCCGCCGATGTCCGGGGTGTCGTAGGCTTTCACCAGCCCGGCGATCCAGCCGGGTTCCGGGATGGCGTCGTCGTCGATGAACGCGACTACATCGCCGGCCGCGTGTGCGATGCCGATATTGCGAGACTGCGAGAGGTGAACCGCGGGGCAAGTGTAGGCGCGAATGCTGTCGGCGAACTCCGTCAGGACCTCGTCGGTTTCATCGGTGCTGGGGCCGTTGACCACCACCACTTCGAAGTCGGTGTACGTCTGGTGGCGGAACCCGAGCAACGTATTGCGAAGGCTCTTACCCCGGTTGTACGTGTTGATGACAACACTCACGCGCATGGCCGATGGCTCCTGCCCGGGGCCGCCTCGTGGCGGACGAAGTTCGACTCACTGGCCCCCCCAAAACATCGGCATGCGCGTGGCACAACTTCTGCCGTATCTTCGGCAAGTCCCCAAAACGCGAAAGTCGGGTACAGTCGTCAGGAATTGTGCCGCCCGCGCAAACCCGCAAAGTCATCGCAGATTACCCCGGCGTCGGTGTGTGAAAGGCCGTTTCACCACGGAGAACACAGAGAACGCGGAGAAGAGAAAAACCGAGGAGAGTTCTTCTCCGGCCTTTGTCTTCCCCGCGTTCTCCGTGTTCTCCGTGTTCTCCGTGGTGAAACGGCCTTTCGCATCAATCGTGGCTCAGATCATCATTAACCATCCGCGGCGGGCGGCGTAGCGGACGAGATCGACGCGACTGCGGATGCCGAGTTTCTCGAACGAGCGCATCTTGTACGTCTCGACCGTCTTCACGCTCAGCACCAACTTCGCCGCGATCTCCTTGTTGCTGTACCCCACGGCGATGAGTTTTACGACCTGCATTTCGCGGTCGCTCAGGTCGGCCTCGACCGGGTCGGCCTGCGGGGCCGGTTGGGCGGCCGTCGTCCGGATCGCCTGAAGCAGTTCCTCGGCCGATGCCTGCCGGGGAACGCTGAGTTCCGTTCCGTCGGCCCGAATCAGCCGAAAAACCTCGTCTTCATCGACAAGTGTGACGGCCGAACTGTCTCCCGGGGGGCCAACATCGCGCACGACGAACACGCACGTGGGCTCCCACCGAGCGGCGGCGCACTTCCCGTTGCTGGCGGTGGTGGGCATCGGGAATGATGCGGTGACGTTCATGGGAATTGCTCCTCGATAAGCTACGAGGCCATCCACAGGCTCCCGGCTCCCGGAGGGCAGTGCAATTCTTGCGCCCAGAGTTGCGAGCGGTCCATGGGGGCGGGAATCTGTAACGCGGCTGTAACCGTCGCTGCGCAGTTCAGGAGACAATCGCCCCGAAATCGTCTAAACCCATGTGGGGGCGTCGCGCCCCGATCGGTCGCCTCTCTCTTCGATGGGGTTTCGGATGAACCGCACCTTCCGCCCGCGTCTCCTGCTGGGAACAACTCTGCTCGCCAGCTTCGCCGTTGCCGTGCTGCTCTACGCGGCCGATCCGCCGGCGGGCCTGTCCCGACCCGAAAGGTGGAAGCGCGTGGACGAGGCCATCAGCAAGGGGCTGCCGAAGACGGCCGTGCAGGAACTGGAACCGCTCATCGAGTCGGCCCTGAAGGACAAGGCGTACCCGGAGGCGGTGAAGGCCATCTGCAAGAAGATCGCTTACGAAGGAAACGTGCAGGGGAACAAGCCGGAGGAGAAGATCACGCGGATGCAGGCGGAGATCGCGAAGGCTCCGAAGGAAGTCGTGCCGGTGATGAACGCGATTCTGGCCAACTGGTACTGGCACTACTTCCAGCAGAACCGCTGGCGGTTCCAGCAGCGCACCGCGACCGCCACCGCCCCCAGCAACGACTTCACGACGTGGGATCTGCCGCGGCTGTTCGCCGAGATCGACAAGCAGTTCACGAAGGCGCTGAGTGCCGAGAAGGAACTGAAGGCCACGCCGATCGCCACTTACGATGCACTGCTGGAAAAGGGGGCACTGCCCGACAGCTACCGGCCGACGCTGTTCGACTTCGTGGCGTTCGAGGCGCTGAGCTTCTACGCCGCCGGCGAGCAGGCCGGGGCGAAGGCCGAGGACGCCTTCGAGTTCGACGCGAACAGCCCGGCCCTGTCGCCGGCCGAGCAGTTCCTGACGTGGCAGCCGGCCACCACCGACGCCGACGCGGCCCACCTCAAGGCGATCAAGCTCTACCAGAACCTGCTGGCCTTCCACAAGGACGACAAGGATAAGACCGCGTTCCTGGACGCCGACCTGTTCCGGTTGCAGTTCGCCCACGCGAACGCCTTCGGCGCGGAGAAGGCGGCGCGGTACAAGGCCGCCCTGAAGGCGTTCGCCGACACCTATGCCGACCACGAGCTTTCCGCGATGGCCCGCCATCACTGGGCGGCGCAACTGCACGCCGAGGGGGAATCGGTCGAGGCTCGCACCCTCGCGCTGCAAGGGAAGAACGCCTTCCCCAACAGCCCCGGCGGCAAGATGTGCCACAATCTCATTCTGCAAATCGAGGCGAAGCAGGTGCAGGTGCTCACCGAGCGAGTCTGGGCCGAGCCGCTGCCGGTGCTGCGGGTGCAGTACAAGAACATCACGAAGGTCCACTTCCGGGCGGTGAAGACCGACTGGACGGCGCGACTGACGAAGGACCGCTGGCGGCCGGAGTACTTCGGCCCGAACGAGCAAAGCAGCTTCGCGAAGGCGAAGCCCGACCTGGAATGGTCGGCCGACCTGCCGGCCACCGAGGACTACCAACAGCGATCGCACGACGTGCCGGCACCGAAGGGGCTGAAGCCGGGCTTCTACTTCATCCTCGCCAGCGTGAAGGCCGACTTCAGCGACACCGACAACATGATCTCGGCCACCGACGTGTGGGTGAGCGACCTGGCCGTGGTGATCCGCCAGAGCTGGAACCCGGCGAAGCTCGAAGGCTTCGTGCTGACCGCGAAGGGTGGCGACCCGGTGCCGAACGCGAAGGTGCGCGTGTGGGCACGCAACAACCGCGATAGCAGCATCGCGGAAGAACCCGCCGTGACGACCGACGCCAACGGCCTGTTCGCGGTGAAGGGGCCGAATCAGCGGGGCATCTTCCTGCTGGCCACGCACGACGGCCAGGAACTCTCGACGCAGAACGACCACTACCTGAACACCCAGCCCGACAACTATCGGCCGCAGACGCGCACGGTGCTGTTCACCGACCGCTCGCTCTACCGGCCGGGGCAGATGATCCACTTCAAGGGCATCTGCCTGTTCGCCGACACGAAGGCCGACGAATACAAGGTGCAGCCGAACCGCAAAGTCACCGTCGTCTTTAACGACCACAACGGCAAGCCGGTCGCCCAGGCCGACGTGACGACGAACGACTTCGGCTCGTTCAGCGGTACCTTCACCGCCCCGCGGGACCGCCTCGCGGGGCAGATGCACATCGTTGTGCCGGCCGATGGCGGGTCGGTTCACTTCAACGTGGAGGAGTACAAGCGGCCGAAGTTTCAGGTGACGATCGACGCTCCGAAGGATGCCCCGAAGCTAGGCGGCGAAGTGAAGGTAACGGGCAAGGCGACCGGCTACACCGGGGCGGCCATCAACGGCGCGAAGGTCCGCTACCGTGTCACCCGCGAGGTACGCTGGCCGACGTGGTTCTACGACTGCTACTACTGGCGGCTGCCGCCGAACCACGGCACGGCCCAGGAGATCGCACACGGCACCGCGATGACGGAAGCCGACGGCACCTTCAGCATCACCTTCACCGCGAAGCCCGACCTGAGCGTGCCGGAGAAGGACGAGCCGACGTTCCACTTCACAGTTTCCGCCGACGTGATCGACACCACCGGCGAGACTCGCAGCGGCAGCAAGAGCGTCGTCGTCGGCTACACCGCCTTGCAGGCAGCCCTGACGGCCGACGACTGGCAGACGGTCGAGAAGGACGTGCTGCTG
>JBBQCQ010000107.1:0-8923 GCA_038318835.1 Gemmatales bacterium
GGGGGAGCATCAACGCAGATATCATTATTTCGCGCCGCGTCCGTGTACGCAATGAAAAGTCCGGACGCGGGATGAGGGCGACGGGCCAACGCCGGGGAAAGGTAACTGTTGGCGAGCCTGGCGAATCCCGGTCGATCATGAGTGCCGTGACGGTTGCCCGGCCGCTCGCCGCCGCAAGAGGGCTTGCACCGCGAACGTCAGACCGGCAATCGCGATCAGGCCGACAGCCGAGTAAACCCAGCGCATCGGTCCGGTGAATTCCTCGCGGGTGGGGCCGTCCGAAAGCGGCACATCGGGGGCGGTCACGGTGATCGTCCGCCTAGCGACGTGGCCATCGCCCGCGTTCACGCGAATCTTGTATCGGCCGGCCGGCGGCGTGGGGAACGACCAGCACCCGCGCTCGTCCGTTCGGCCCTCGCCCACGATGCCACCACTCGCGTCTTCGACCCTCACCGTGGCGTCGGCGGCCGGCGTGTCGTCGTCGTAGTACGCCGTCACAACGATCGCCGCACCGATGTGGTCGGCCTCCAAGTCCAGCCCGTGCGCGTGGGCTATGCCGGCCAGCAACAGCATTCCGATCAGACTTGTCACCGCCCGCATCCCGCACCTCCGGTACGCATTTTAGGCAGCGTGTACGTGGGGTAAGCCTTGGAATTCGTAGGGCGGGTCGAGTCTTCGAGACCCGCCCTACTGTGGACACTGTCACTCCGTCGCGATGCCATACTTCCGCAGTTGAATCTTCACGTCTTCGGTCCACGGATACACGATCGGCTGATCCAGGTCGACCGCCTCGACGCCCGGCGATCGCGGCAGGCCGGCGATCTGGAACCCGGCTGGCGTCTTCACCAACGGCAGCAGGTACTCGCCGGCCGAGATGCGGCGGGAGTCGTTCACCGGCAACGGCGTCACGGCCGTGTCGAGTTTGTCCACCTTGATCGACCCGGCCACCGGGTCGCCATCGGGGGCGCGAAGCACCTTCGTGATCGTCACCATCGGTTGGGCATCGCCGGCGTCGTTGGCCGTAACGGTGGCCACGACCAGGTGCGTGGCGGCCGTCAGTTGGGCCGTCGAGACGAGTTGCACGGTGCCCTTGTTCCAGACCGTGACGGCCAGCCAGGACAGCCAGGCGACGAAGGCCACCGCGGCGAGGACGAGGCGGACGCGGGCGAAGGTCATCGGTCGATTTTCCGGGCGGGATAGGCGGCGGTCGAGAGTTGGAACCCGTCGGCCAGGGCGGCGTGCAGGTCGAACACATCGCGGAAGTCGTTGCGGTCGTCGCGGTCCGACTTACTCAGTTGCTCGATCTTGATGAGGTTGAACACAAGCTCGCCGAAGTCGTCGGTGGTGTGGACGCCCCACAGTTTGAACACGACCGGGGCCATCATGCCAAACTGCTGCACGGCCAGGTCGCACGCCCCACGGAGCAGTTCCTGGCCGCACACGTGGTTCGTGTCCGACTGTTCGCGCTGATGATCGGCCGGTGCCCGGCCGAGCCGCTCCTGCGTGTACGTCACCGTCTCGCACACGAATTCGTAGGCCTCGTACATGTACCGGGCGTCTTCCTGAATCAAGTTCAACAACTTCGGGTTCACCGTAAGCTCCTCAACGCGGGCGGTCGTCGCCCCGACTCGAATCCGTTCTACAACCGCGTCAACACGTCATCCAGCGGCACGGGCAGCCGACGGCCGTCCTCAAACTCGATCAGCAGCCGGCGGGCCAAAATTTCCTGCGCCAGCACCTTGCCCTGCCCCTTGTTCGTGACGACGCGGGCACCGACCGGGGGAAGTTCCTTCGTGAACTCCTCGTACACGTCCTGCTCGTACCGCAGGCAGCACTTCAATCGGCCGCACCGTCCCGAAATCTTATTGGGATCGAGCGTCGCCTTCTGAAGTTTCGCCATCCGCATACTCACCGGCGGCATGACCGCGAGGAACGTGTTGCAGCAAACCGGCCGACCGCAGTCGCCGTAGTCGGCGAGCAGCTTCGCCTCGTCGCGAACGCCGATCTGCCGCAGTTCGATGCGCGCGCGGAACTCGCGGGCCATGCTCTTGACAAGTTCGCGGAAGTCGATCCGATTCTCGGAGAGGAAGTACATGATGAGCCGTTCGCCGCCGAAAAGCTGTTCGACGTCCACGACCTGCATGGCGAGACGGTGTTCGCGAATGAGTTCGGCACATTTCGCGTATTGCGTCTCGCGGGCGGCTTGCATTTCGGCGATCTTCTGCCGGTCGGCCAGCGTGGCGACGCGGACGATGGTGCCGTTCATCGGGTCCGGCAGCGCGGCGAGCGCCTGCGGCGACGACGGGCAGAGCACATCGCCAACCTCATGGCCGCGCTCGGTGGTGACGATGACTTTTTCCAGTCGTGGGATTGGCGGCAGTCCCGGCGCGACGAACTCGCCGAGGAAGCGCATCGCCCCGTGGCGAACGATGTAAGCGGCGTCAGGCTTCGGGGGAGGCATGGGATTCCCTAGTTAACCGCCGGTTTACCGTCGGTCTTCGAAAATCCGCCGGTAAACCGGCGGCTAAATTAAACGTGCAACTCGACCACGTCCTGATCCTTCAGCACATGGTCTCGGCCGACCGTCTGGCCGTCGAACTGGGCACTGCCCCAGACGCGGGCTGACTTCAGGTTCTCCTCGAAGTCGTTGTGAACGTAGCCGGCGAACTCCGACACGCTCGACCCGATCGGGCACGTGAACGGCGAACTCTTATCGGCCGGCTTGCCGGGCTGCTTCGTGTAGATGCGAATGACGCCGAGCGCGTCGTAGATGGCTTGCCGCAGTTCCGGCAGGCCGTCGCCTCGCTCCGCAGAGATCACGAACGTCGGGAACCGCGAGCCGAAGGTTTCCTTCGCGATCTCCAGCCGGATGTCGGCGGCCTCGTCGTCGGCCTTGTTCATGGCGAGGATCGTCTTCAGTTGGTACGTCGTCGGGTCGTCGTCGCTGGTCGTCTCCGGCACCAGCACGCGGCGCGATTGTTTCAGACGGGCGAGCGTGGCCTCGGTGTTCGCCGGGCCGTCGTCGTCGGCAAGATCAAGGAACAGCACGGCCGCATCGGCTGACCGCGTCAGGTCGGTGACGAACGGCTCGTAGGCGTCGGGCGTGATCGGCGGCAGGTCGATGAGTTGCACGCGCACGTCGCCCACATCCATCATGCCGGGCACGGGTTCGCGGGTGGTGAACGGGTACGGGGCGACCGTGGGCGAGGCCTTCGTCAGCTTCGAGATCAGCAGCGACTTACCAGCGTTCGGCGGGCCGAGGAAGACCACCGTGCCGGCTCCCTGCTTCGGCACCTTGAACGTGCCGGGGGCGGCTTTCTTCGGCCCCGATTTTTCTTGTTCGATCTGGTCGGACAGCTCGCTGATCTTCGTCTTGAGCAGTGCCTGCACCTTCTCGCTGGCCTTGTGCTTGGGCAGCAGCACCCACATCTCACGTAGGGCGACGAGTTTCTCCTCGGCCGTCTTGCCCTTCTGGTAGCGGGCTTCCGCGTCGTGGTAGTGCGGGGGCAGGTTGACAGCCATGAATCGAAGTCCTGAACAATCGCCATCCGGTCGGCGGGTGGCGATTTTATACGGACTGCGAGCCGATCACGCCGCGGTCAGGTCCACGACGACCGCGATCGGGGCGTTCTTCTTCACCGACGCGATGCCGTTCTCCATCGACGCGGTGGACTTGTACATCTCGCTCTTGCCGATGGTTTG
Source organism: Gemmatales bacterium (assembly GCA_038318835.1). Lineage (GTDB taxonomy): Bacteria > Planctomycetota > Planctomycetia > Gemmatales > Gemmataceae > Limnoglobus. Next base: position 3,703 of record JBBQCQ010000107.1, read on the forward strand.
CCCGTTGGCGGCCTTGAGCACGAAGAACGGTGACCCGTCCTTCGCCTCCTTCCGCTCGAACCGGGCGTCGTCGGCCGAGTTCACCTTCACCGACTCGATGCCGGCCTTCGCGCTCGCGATCTCCTTGTACTGCTCGCTGCTCAGGATCACCTCGCCGTTGCCGGCCTTGAGGTTGAAGTGGAACTGGCCGCTCGCGGCCGTCTTGATCTCGAACTTCGCTGCCATGAGCGTCTCCGATACGTATGTGGGCAAAATTCGTCCGTTCGCATCCTCTCCCGTTCGCCCGAACGTGTCAATACGAACTGGGCCGGAGTGGCGTTCAGAGGACGACCCGCCCCGCGAAGTTTTCCAGCAGGCGGGCGGCGGTTCGGCCGAGGGCGTTGTCGGCCAGCGAGAGCACCTCCAGGCCGCGAAAGGCATCGCCTGCCACGAGTCGCCGGAGGCCGGCGGCGGTGAGGCCGGTGTTCGACAGGTCGAGTTCTCGCAAGCCCTCCAGGCCGTCGCCGGCCAGCAGGGCCACCGCCCCGGCGTCGCCGAGATGATTCGCAGACAGATCGAGCGTCGTCACGGCCGACAGACTCGCGGATTCGCCGAGAGCCTTCGCCCCGCGGGGGCCGATGCGGTTCGCTCGCAGGTTCAGGTGCCGCAGGTGCGACAGGTTGCCGGCCACCGCGAGGGCTTCCGCGCCGGCGTCTTCAAGGTCGTTGAAGGCGAGGTCGAGCACGCGGGCCGAGCGGAACGATTCCGCGTCGGCAAGGGCGAACGCTCCGGTCGGGCCAATCGCGTTGAACCGCAGGTCGAGATCGGTCAGCCGGTCGAGGCGATCAGCGGCGAAGAACGCGGCCGCTCCGCCGGGGCCGAGGCCGTTGCCCGCGATCGCGAGTTTCCTCAACAGGCAGACGATGGCAGTGCGCGGCAGCTTCTCGGCCAGCGTCGGGCCGAGGTTGTTGTGCGACAGGTCGAGTTCGACCACGTCGGCGAACGCCGGGTCTTCGAGCAGATCATCGACGGCCGCCGCATCGAGGGCGTTATCCGCGAGGTTCACGCTTCGCAGTTGGCCCCGCCAGGGGGCGTGCAGGAATTCGCGAAGGCCGGCGGCCGCGAGCGAATTCGTGGCGAGGTTCAGGTGCGTCAGGCGGTGCAGGTGCGGCGAGGCACCGAGTTCGCGAACGCCGGCGGCTTCGAGGTGGTTGCCGCTCAGGTCAAGCGATTCGAGGCGGCCGAGGTGCGGGCACGCGGCGAGTTCGGCGAGGTACGGGGCGACCGCGACGAGTTTCAGATCGCGCAGCGGCGTGAGCCGGACGAGTTGCCTGCCGAGGCTAATGAAACTGCGGCCGGCCAGCGACATTCCCTCGGCGAAGCCGCGACGGTAGACCAGGTCGCGGGCCGACCACGGGGCGAAGGCGGCATCGGCCGCGGCGGCTCGCGTGACGTTGCCGAGAACTTCGTCGCGAATGCGTTCACGGCCACCGAAGTCGGCGTACCGCAATCGCGGCTCGTCGGCCTCGACATCCGCGAGAACAGCGTCGAGAAGGTCGCGCTCGTGCCCGCAAATGTCGGGCAACTCGACGGCCGGCAGGTTGGCGAAGTCGCACGCTCGCGGGGCACGGTACGACGGTGCCCAGGCCATCTTCCGAAGGTCGGCCGGAGTGGCCCGACCGGGAAGGCGACGAGCGAACGGGTTGGCGGCGTGTATGGGTGGCATGTATGTTGACCGAGCGTAACGCACCGCGGCGTGAGCCGTCAACCGGACCTTCACTATGACCGCACTGTTCGACCAGATTCAGGAATCGGCCGCGTTCGTTCGCTCGAAGTGGGCCGGGTCGCCGACCGTTGGCATCATTCTCGGCACCGGCCTCGGCAAACTCGTCGAAGACATTCAAGCGGAGGCCGTGCTGCCTTACGCCGACGTGCCGTACTTCCCGCGGTCCACGGCCCCGTCGCACAAGGGGCAACTCGTCTGCGGACAGCTCGGCGGCAAGAGCGTGATGGCGATGGAAGGCCGCTTCCACTTCTACGAAGGCTACCGGCTGCAAGACATCACCTTCCCGGTGCGCGTGATGAAAGCCCTCGGGTGCGAAGTGCTCATCGCGTCGAACGCCTGCGGCGGCATGAACCCGCAGTACGACAAGGGCGACCTGATGCTGATCGAAGACCATATTAACCTACTCGGCGATAACCCGCTCATCGGGCCGAACGACGAACGGCTCGGCGAACGCTTCCCGGACATGTGCAACGCTTACGATCGCGAACTGCTGAAGCTCGGCCGGCGGGTGGCGTTGGAAGAGAAGATTCCGTGCCAGCAGGGCGTGTACGTGGCGGTGAGCGGGCCGAACCTGGAAACGAAGGCGGAGTATCGCTTCTTGCGGACCATCGGGGCCGACGTGGTGGGCATGTCCACGGTGCCGGAGGTGATCGTCGGCGTGCATTCCAAGATGCGGTGCATGGGCATTTCGGTCGTCACCGACCTGTGTTTGCCGGACGCGCTCCAGCCGGTGAGTCTGCCCGAAATTATTCACGTTGCGAACGAGGCCGAGAAGAAACTGCGGGTGCTGGTGCGCCGCGTGGTGGCGGAACTCTGATCGCCGGACGGAATTCCGGTCGCGGTGCGAAACATCTTCGTTCCGCAGCACGAAATCTTGGCCGGGCTTCGATGATTCCTGGCATAGTCTTCCCCGACCCATGACGGATCGCGTTGTCTGCCCAGGTTCCATCGTTATGCCCGTGTCATCGCCCCCCCGTGCCAGGCCGTCCCACGGATCGTGGTTGGGGTTCGACTGGTCGAGTCGTGTGCTGGTCTTCGCCCTGGCGTACTACGCCACGGCCCAGGTCGGTCTGCTCATTCCGTCGATCTCAATGGTGTCGCTCTTCTGGCCGCCGATCGGCATTTCCGTCGCCCTGCTCTTCCGGTACGGCCTCCGCCACTGGCCGGGCGTCTTGCTCGGCGCGTTCGGCACGAACTACTCGCTCGGCGGTCCCCTCACCTCAATCGGCATGGCGGTCGGGACGACACTTGCGTGCGGAATCATGGTCCGCCTGTTGCGGCGTTTCCGGCTGAACCCGGCGTTCGAGTCGGTCCGCGACCCGATCATTCTGGCGGGTGTGGCCGTGGCCGGCGGGGCCGTGAGCGCCGCATGTGGGGCGGTGTGGTTGGCGACTACCCGCGTGGTCCCGTGGGCCGACGCCGGGCACGCCTTCGTCGTCTGGTGGCTCGGCGACGTGGGCGGTGTGATCCTCGGCGCGCCGATTTTGCTCGCGTGGTCTGCCTCGCGAATGGCCCGGTTCCAGCGGCACGGTTACCTTCGCGGCATGTTCGCCTCATTCGGGGTGAACCTCGCGCTCTGTGTCCTCCTTTACGGCGGTGTCGTTCCGTCGGGCCGATGGGCCATCCCGGCTTCCTTCTTGCCGTTGCTGGTCATTGCCTGGACGGCCACGGCGTACCGCGCGTGGCCGGCCACAGCCCAGGTGCTCGTCCTCGCCGTGTTTGTGATCTTCGCGAACTATCGGCTCCAGGGGCCGTGCCTGTATCTCGACCCGACCATCCGCCTGTATGCAGCATGGGCCTATCTGGTCATGGCCAGCGTGGTCGCCCTCGGCCTGTCGGGCCTGTTGGCCGAACGAGACCTCGTCGAGCGGAAGCTGAAGACCGGCGAGGAGACGTACCGAGCACTCGTCCACGATAACCCGGCCCTGATCTGCCGGTTCAACACCGACGGCCTCTTGCTGTTCGCGAACGAAACCTTCCGCCGGGCGTTCACCCTGCCCGCCATCGGCGATACGAGCCGCCTGACTCGGTCGGGCAACCACGTGCCGTTGTTCGCCCAGCACAACTACTTCGACATCGTTGGCCTGTCCCGTGACCAGACCACGCTGGCACAACTGCGTGGGATCAAACAGACGGACAAGCCGGTGCTGTTCGAGAGTAAGGCCGTCGCGGCCGACGGCCAGAACCACTGGTTCCGGTGGACGGCTCGTGCGGTCGACATGGCCAGTAGCGTCGTGTCCGAGTACCACGCCGTCGGCCTCGACGTAACCGAGCAGAAGGTGGCCGAGGCTCGCCAGAAGGCGGTGGAAGCCCAGGCCGTGCAGACGCAGCAGTATGAGGCCATCGGCGTCCTTGCCGGCGGCATCGCCCACGAATTCAACAACATCCTCACCAGCATCGTCGGCAACACCGACCTCGCACTGATGCTGTTGCCCACGACGAACGACGCCCGGCCGATGCTGACCGATGTAATGGTTGGGGCACAGCGGGCCACGGAACTGACGAAGCAACTCAGCCTGTTCGCCGGCCGAACGAGCACGCACCCGGGGCCGGTCAACCTGTCCGAGTTGGTCCGCTCGGTCGAAGGGTTCATGGGCGTAGTCGTGCCCCGGCGGTGTCCGCTGCGATACGAGTTGGCTCCGGAAGGAGCGATCGCGTTCGCCGACGAGGCGAAGATCCGGCAAATGCTCATGGCACTGGTGACGAACGCGGCTGAATCGCTGGGCGAGCAGGACGCGCCGGGCGAGGTCGTCCTGCGGACGGCCGTCTTCTCGATTGGCGAGGAGTCGCCAGCCCGGCAGTGGGTGAACGGCGACGCGCTCACAGCCGGGGAGTACGTTCAACTCGAAGTGTCCGACACCGGGTGCGGCATGACGACGAGCACGCTGACGCGGGTGTTCGAGCCGTTCTTCACGACGAAGTTCCCCGGCCGCGGGTTAGGCATGGCCGCCGTGCTGGGCATCGTACAGGATCACCGCGGAGCGATCCAGTTGGAGAGTCAGAAGGGGCGGGGCACGACGGTCCGCATTCTGTTGCCGACGGTGAATTTCGGCGTGGATCGGCCCACGCCGCCGCCGATATTGCGGTCATCCGGCCGGCGAAACGTGCGCCTCTCCGAAGTAATCGGCGTGCCCAACCATCGCGCGGTGTGAGGGCAACTCCGGGTGAGCCGAGCGGCGTAAGCCGCCGGGTGTCACGCGGCGATTCACCCGACTCCTGACGGATTCGGCTCGCCTTACTTCCCGACCGGCGTCGGGGTGCGGCCGGCCTTGTCGGCGGGCATCGGCATCGGGTTTTCGCGGCCTTCCTGGCGGGCGACCTTGATCTGCAACTCTTGCAAGGCCGTGTGCAGTTCCTTCAGCAACTTCTCGGTCTCCTTGTACTGGCCGTCGCGGTACGCCTTCCGCTCCTGGTCCGACGCGAGGTTCTTGTCCACGTCCTGCCGCAGTTTCGTAT
>JBBQCQ010000108.1:0-8875 GCA_038318835.1 Gemmatales bacterium
CCGCCGGGGCCGCCGGGGCCGCCGGCGTCGCCGCGGCCGATGAGGGCAGCAGGAAGCGGAAGTCGCTCTCCCCGGCCCGCAGCAGGGCGTTGTGCGCAAGCGGCGTGCGGCCGACCACAGGCCGGCCGTCGAGGTACGTCGGGTTCTCCTTGACCAGCGCTTCCACGAAGTATCGGCCGCCGTCGCGGACGATCTGGAAGTGCCGCCGCGAGCACCGCTGGCTGTTCACCCGCAGGTGGGCGTCTTCACTCCGGCCGACAATGAAGTGGGTCGTGGTGCCGATCTTGTGCGGCTGGTTGGTCGTGCAGTCGAGTAGTTCCGGGCTGTCCGAAGGCGTCACGCTCGTTTCCTTTCGACACGGGGCTTTCACCCAGAGGGATGCACTCTGTGATAACCACTGTCCAATTCGGACTCAAGAATAAACTTCGCGAATGCTCGCCAATCGGAGATACCCCTCGGTGGAATTCTTGGCCAACCTCGCGCCGGTTTCGCGATTTCCCTTCCACAGAGTGACCCGTCGAGGAGGATTTCGCTGGAATGGAACGTCGCCGGAGTTACGATGACCCCACGTGGGTGGTGCCGTGGGACCGATGCACGAGGTGGGCGTTGGCCGACGAATTGACGCTGGAACTCATCCGCCACTTTCGGGCCGAGCGCGACGCGACGGCGGCCGACGAACTCTTTCGCCGGTACAGCGAGCGCATCCTGCGGTTCCTGAAGCCGCGGCTGTCGCACCGGCTGGCGAGCCGGGTCGAGCCGGACGACGTGGCCCAGTCGGTGTTCAACAGCTTCTTCCGCGGCGTCGAAGACGGGCGGTTCACCTTCCGGCACCGGGAAGACGTGTGGCGGCTGCTGGTGCAGATTGCGGTCCACAAGCTCCGTAACCAGTGCCGGCATCACCAGACGGCCGGCCGCGATGTGGGCCGCGAAACGGCCGACGTGGTGTTCGCCACGACGGCCCGCGAACCAACGCCGGCCGAGGCTGCCGCCGTGGGCGATGAGTTGGAAGGATGCCTCCGCCGCCGCGGCCCGCGCGACCGGACGATCGTGGAACAGTTCATCCGCGGCGTGCCCTACGAAGAGATCGCGACGGCTCTGGCGTGGTCGCAGCGAACCGTTCGCCGCGTGTGCGAACAGTTCGTCACCGACCTCCGCCGCCGGCTGGACCAGGAAACCGAACCGAACGATGAGGGGTCTGTATGAGCAGTCCGTCCCGCGGGGGATTGATCGGGCGGTTGGCGGATGAATTCGACCTGGCGTGGCGGCAGCAACCGCCGGACGCCGCCGAGGACATCCGCGAGCACTTCCGCGGCCTGCTTGCCGCCGACGCGAGCGTCCTCGACGCGAGCGGGCGGGCAACGCTGCTGGACGAGCTGATCAAGCTCGACCTGGAGTTCCGCTGGCGATCGACCGCGGCCGGCCGGGCGAAGTGGCACGTCCGCGATTACGTGGGGCAGTTCCCGGAGCTGAAAGACGGCCCGCGGACGGTGCCGCTGTTGGCGGAAGAGTATCGCGTGCGCTGGCAGTGGGGCGACCGCCCCGCCCGGCCGCGGTTCGTGCAGGACCACCCGGACCTGGAACCGCACCTGACGCCGCTGTTGATCGCGGTCGAAAAGAGCCTGGGCGTGACGGTGCCGCCGCCGCCCGTGCGCTCGGTGGTTTACGTGCCGAGTGTGGCCGCATCGACGCCGTTCCTGCCGAGTATCGAGCCGCCGAAGTCGTCCCGGACGGCACCCTACGAACCGGCGACCGACATGACGCCCCCCTCGCGGCCGACCACCCCGGAGCGACCGCCGGCCACGGCCGCATGGCCGAAGATTCCGGGTTACGACATCACGAAGGAACTCGGCCACGGCGGCATGGGTGTGGTGTATCAGGCGTGGGACACCGGCCTGAAGCGGTTGGTCGCGCTCAAGCTCATTCTCGGCCGTGCCCGCACCGGGGATGCCGGCGTGGTTCGCTTCCGCAAGGAGGCTCAGGCACTCGCGAAGCTGAAGCATCCGGGCATCGTTCAGATTTTTGAGTACGGCGAACACGAGGGCCAGCCGTACTTCGCCCTGGAATTCGTGGCCGGCGGCAGCCTCTCGGACTACATGCGGGGCACGCCGCAACCACCGTCCGCGGCGGCCGTCATCGTCGAGACGCTGGCGCGGGCGATGGCCGCCGCCCACGAGGCCGGTGTGGTCCACCGCGACCTGAAGCCGGCCAACGTGCTGCTGGAACTCCCGCCGATAGACAAGCCCGCGAAGGGCAAGCCGGCCCGCCGGGCGAACCTCGCCACCGCCCGGCCGAAGATCACCGACTTCGGCCTGGCGAAGCAACTCGACGATGTGGGCGAACAGACGCAGACCGGGGCCGTCATGGGCACGCCGCAGTACATGGCCCCGGAGCAGACGACCGGCCGCACGGAAGACGTCGGCCCGCTCGCCGACGTGTACGCGCTCGGCGCGATCCTGTACGCCATGCTCGTCGGCCGACCGCCGTTCGAGGGGCCGACGCCGATCGACACGATGAACCTCGTCCGCAGCCGCGACCCCGTCTCGCCGCGGCTGTTGCAACCGACGGTGCCGCTCGACCTGGAAACGATCTGCCTGAAGTGCCTGCGCAAGGAGCCGGACAAGCGGTACGAATCGGCCACCGATCTGGCCGACGACCTGAAGCGGTTCACCGCCGGCGAGCCGATCCTGGCCCGCCCCGTCGGCCCGGTCGAGCAAGCGTGGAAGTTCTACCGCCGCAACCCGCGGCTGGTCCTCGGCGGCGTCGCCATCGCGGCGCTGTTGATGCTCTCGACGGTAACTTCGGTGTTCGCGGCGATCAGTTCGTCCGCGAAGGCGAAGGCGGAAACGGACAAGCTGAATGCCGAGACTGCAAAGGGGAAAGCCGACCGTGAGCGGGACGCGGCTGTCATTCGACAGAACGAGATCGCGCTCGAGAGCGAGCGGGCCGAGCGCAAGAACGTGCAGAAGATTCAATCGCAAGACAAGGACCTGCGGATCGGCGTGGCCGAGCGGGAGTTGTCGTCGCCGCACGGCGACGTGGCCCTGGCGGAGAATATTCTCGACGGGTATCTCGGCAACCGCGGGTGGGAGTGGCGTTACCTCGTTCGCAAGTGCGACGGGGACCGCGAGCCGCTGACCGGCCACACGGCCGGCGTCTGGAGCGTGGCCCACCACCCCAAGATGGACGAGGTCGCGACGGCCAGCATCGACGGCACCGTACGGTTGTGGGACGTGAAGACGGGGGCAACGACGGCGATCTTCGAGGGGCACCGCGGCGGCGTGCAACAACTGGCCAACGCGACGAAGACGCTCACCGCGGTGCAGAAAGCGCCCGTGCTCAAGAACGCGCGGGCACCGGCCGAGGCGATGATGGGCCTGATGACCGGTGGCTTCCGCATGGCGGAAAGCGTGTCCGGTGTGAAGGCTCCGGAGATCGTGAACAAGGGCGTGAACGTCGTGGCCAGCGGCGGCACCCTGCCGGAGGTTCTCACGCCCGTGCTGCGGGTCGCGTACAGCCCGGATGGCGAGTACGTCGCGTCGGGTGCCCTGGAACTGAACACGTCCAACCTCCAGCGGGTGGCCGCTGGCACGGAGAAGCCGAACCCCATCGCGACCGTTCGGATTTGGAAGCGGAGCGATCCGAGCCAGACGGTGCGCACGTTCACCGAACACCAGGTCATCATCACGGCCCTGGCGTTCAGCCCCGATGGCCGGCTGGTCGCGTCGGCCGGCATGGACGACGACCACTCGTGGAAGCTCTGGGACCGCGACACCGGCAAAGTCCTCCACAACCCGAAGGGGCACAAGAGCTGGCTCTGCCAGGCCCGGTTCAGCCCGGACGGCAAGACGGTCGCCACCGGCAGTTCCGACGGCACGGCCATCCTGTGGGACGTGGCCACCGGCCAAGGGCGGCCGCTGCCCGCCTATCAGGCAACCGTCTACGACGTGGCCTTCAGCGCGAACGGTCAGTTCCTCGCCACCGCCGGGCTGGACGGCCGCGTGCTCATCTGGACCCTCGCCGACCTGTCGGCGAAGCCGGTCGAGTTGCGAGGCCACATCGGCGCGGCCCTGGGCGTGTCGTTCAGCCCCGACGGGTTGCGGGTGGCGTCGGCCGGGTACGACCGCACCGTGCGAGTGTGGGACCCCGGCACCGGAGCCGAGAAGGTCACCCTGCGGGGCCACACGGACATCGTCTGGGGGGTGGACTTCAGCCACGACGGCCAGCGTCTGGTGTCTGGCAGCTTCGACCGCACCGCCCGCATCTGGGACGCTTCGCCGGTCGTGCCGCAGAGCTTCCCCGGCGCGTTCACCGTCCGCAACGAACCGGAGCAGAAGGACGAGGACCACCGCATTAACCGCCTCGCGTTCAGTTCCGATGGCCTTCGGATGGCGACCGCGAGTTGGGACCGCACGGCCGGCCTGTGGGATGCAACCTCGGGCAAGAAGCTCTTCGACTTGCCGCACGAGGGGCCGGTGTGGGGCGTGGCGTTCAACCCGGCCGGGGACCGCCTGCTGACCGGCAGTTGGGACACCACCGTCCGCCTGTGGGACGCGACGACCGGCCAGGAGATGAAGCGATTCGCCGGCGCGCCCAGCCCGGTGCAGAGCGTGGCGTACAGCCGCGATGGGAAGCTCGTGGCGGCCGGGTACTGGGACGGCAAGGTGCAGGTGTGGGACGCCGCCACGGGCCAGCCGCAATCGCGGTGTGCGGCCAAGCACAACCTGCCAGTCTATAGCCTCGCGTTCAGCCCCGACGGCCGATACCTGGCCACCGCCAGCGGCGACCGCACGGCGAAGTTGTGGCCGCTCGACGGCGGAGACGGTCGGCTGATCCGCCAGCACGATGCCACGGTTTTCGCTGTCGCCTTCGACCCCGACGGCCGTCGTGTGGCCACCGCGAGTTGGGACAACACCTTCAGCGTGAGCCGGTATCAGAGCGGTTCCGCCACATTGCAATACGTGGTGGACGCCGCGAAGGGTGGCCACACCGACTGCATGTACGGCGTGGCGTTCAGCCCCGACGGGCGGCAGATCGCGACCGTCAGCCACGACAAAACCCTGCGGTGCTGGGATGCCGATACGGGGGCACAGGTCGGCGGGCCGCGTGGCCTCCATGGCGTGGCCTGGGACGTGGCCTACCACCCCGACGGACGACAGGCGACCGCCGTCTGGAACCCGAAGGGATGGGTGCGAATCTGGCCGCCGATTCGGTAAGTGGTGCGCGCTCGCCGCGGTGACGGGTGTTCCTTTCCGCTGACGCTCATAGTAGTAGGCACACTCCGCATGCCGACTCCTCTGGTTCCCGCCATGAAATCCTGGTTCCGTTCGGAAGACGTTCTCGCCGTGGTGCTCGGCCTGCTCGTCGTTGCCCTCAGCCTGTCTGTGCTGGCCGGCGTAAGCTTGCTCGGCTGGTCGGTCAAAGTCCAGGAGTGGACCGACCCGACGAAGGCGTTCGACCCGCTCGCACTCGCCAAGACGTTCTCCTTCCTGCTCGCGATCATGTCGGCCGGGGCGGTCTTCCTCGGTGTGAAGCCGGCGGCATTCGCGGTCAAGTTCATGGTGCTGTTCGGGCTGGCGTTCGCATGCTGGGTTGCCGGGCACAACTCGTACCTCGCGGCCGTGCCGAACAAGCGGGCGGCGGCCGGCATCGAGTGGTCGCTCGGTCTCACCGGCGAGGCGGGCTACTTGCTCGCCCTCGTCGGCGGGCTGCTCATCGGCAACCTCTGGCCGCGGGCGGCGAACTGGTTCAAGGACGCGGCCCGGCCGGAACTGTTCATCAAGACCGGCATCGTGATCTACGGAGCCGTCCTCGGGGCGAAGGCAGCCGAAGAATCGGGGCGGGCGACGGCGATTCTCTTCCGTGGCCTCGCGGCCATCATCGAGGCGTACCTCATCTACTGGGCGCTGGTGTACTTCCTCGCCCGCAAGGTCTTCGGCTTCAGCCGCGAGTGGGCCGCCCCGCTGGCGAGCGGCATCTCCATCTGCGGCGTCACCGCGGCCATCACCACCGGGGCCGCCATCCGTGCGCGGCCGATCGTGCCGGTCATGGTGTCGTCGCTCGTGGTCGTGTTCGCGGTCATCGAGATGCTCGTGCTGCCGAGTCTCGCGCACTGGCTGTTACCGAACGACCCGATGGTGGCGGCCGGTTGGATGGGCCTGGCCGTGAAGACCGACGGGGCGGCCTTCTCCAGCGGCGAGATTACGGCCGCACTTTACTACCCGGACCCCGACGACCCGGCCCGCAAATGGATGGCCCTGACGACGACCACAGTGAAGGTGTTCATCGACGTGTTCATCGGCGTGTGGGCAGTCATCCTCTCGGCCATCTGGTCGTGGAATATCGACAAGCGTAAAGGCGGCGGACTGCCGCTGCGCGAAATCTGGACGCGCTTCCCGAAGTTCGTCTTTGGCTACGCGCTCACCTTCGGCGCGTTCTTCCTGGCCGGCTACCTGAACCGGGACTTGATCCCCGACTTGAAGAAGGGAACCGATCAGGCCGACGTGTTCCGGCGGTTATTCTTCGTGCTGACGTTCTTCAGCATCGGCCTCGCCACGAACATCCGCCGACTGTGGGCCGAGGGATTAGGCCGGCTGGCGCTGGTGTATGTGGTAAGTCTGTTCGGGTTCGTGATCTGGATCGGGCTGGCGATCTCGTGGTTGTTCTTCCACGGCGTGCCGGCGACGGGAGGGAACTGACGTGGCATCGTTCGAGGAAGAAACCGCCCGCGAACTCTCGCAGGTCGAGGCCGAGCCGCTGTTGCCGGCCGAGCAGTGGCTGATCGGCGGCAGCCTTGCCCTGGGTGCCGCCCTCCTGGGCGTGCTGCTCTGGCTGAGCCGCACGTACTTCGCGATTCAGAACTGAAAAACATTTAGCCACAGATAAACACAGATAAATCTAAAAACCGAGATTCAATTTAAAAGCATGATCCGGCCCGTCTCGTGAAATGGATTCTGTTTTTTATCTGTGTTCATCCGTGTTTATTTGTGGCCAATTCTCGGCCTCGTCACCGGATGAAGTCGAACAGGTTCGGCGGGACGAAGTTGGCCGCGAGGCTGAGCGTCGATTGATACGCCGTTTCTTCTTCCTTCAGCCGCAAGACCGCGTCGGCGTAGTCAGTCGCACCGAGTTCGCCGACCCGCGTGTCGGAGGCGAGCTTCAAGTCTTGCAAGCGGGATTGCACCGCGTCCAGGCCGCTGAGCGCCGACGACTGCACGCCGAGGGTACTGCTCACAGCGGTACTCGCGGTCTCCAGGTCGGTGAGGCTCTGGCCGATGGCGGCCGACTTCTGGGCGTCGGTCAGTGCGGGGTCGCGGAAGTTGTCGCGGAGTTGAATGAGCGTGCGGAAGGCGTCGGAGAAAGTGTACGAGCCGACGGCCCGCGTCTCCACGGTTTGCCCGCCGCCGATGACCGTTTGGGCGGGGGTCGCCGATCCGTCATATATGACTGCGGTCGGCTTCCCCTGCCCATTCGTTCCCGTTACCCGGAACGGTGGCGACTTGGTGTTGTCGCCGCCGAACAGGTAGTCCCCATCGAATTTCGTATTCGCCGCTTGCAGGAAGCGATCGATGAGCGAATCGGCTTCCGCGGCCAGCCCCTCGAAGGTGGTCGAATCGGTCGCGGCGTCGGCCCCGGTAATGGCGAGTTGCTTCGCCCGTGTCAAGGCCTGATTGCCTTCGAGCAAGGCCGACACCGAGGCGTCGAGGCCGCTGGTCGCCTCGGCGATGACCGACAGCGAGTTCGAGAAGGCCGAGGCGGCCGCCTTCGACTGCGATAGCGATGCGAACGCGGCCGGGTCATCCGATGCCGCCTTCACGCGGACGCCGGTGCCGATCTGATCCTGATACTTGGCTTGCGTCGCCGCCTGCCGGCGAATCTGCCCCAGAGTCGCGGCGAGCTGCGCCTGGCCCGTCACTCGCACGTTCATCGAAAGTTTCCTCTGGGCGGATTGTCTTAACGCACTTACCGCACGATCTGGATGATCGAGTCGAGTGCGTCGTTGACGGCCGCAATGTACTTCGCCGCGGTTTGAATCATCCGCTGGTAGTCGAGCAACTTCACGACTTCCTCGTTCACGTCCACACCGCCGACCGATTGCTCCTGGTTGAACAGGTTCTGCACCACACTCGCATGGGCCGACTGCTGGTCGTCGAGCGAACGGATTCGCGTGCCGACGGTCGTGGCGATGTCGGTCGCCTCCTGGCCGAAACTCAGGCCACCAGGGAAGGTGCCGGCCGTGCGGAGCGTCGTGAGGCGTTGCAGGTTCGACGTGTCGGCGGGCTGGCCGTTGCGCGAGGTCGCGAGCAGGCCGGGGTTGGCCGTCAGTTCCGGGCGAACGCGAATGCTCGACGCGGTCGCGCCGGCGAAGACGCCGTTGACGCCGAGGCCGGACAGGACGTTGGTTGTGTCCGGGGTGCCGTTCGCCGGAGTGGCGAAACTGCCGCCGGTCAGCGTGCCGGTACCCAGCTTCACCGAGAGTCCGTTGCCGACGACGAGGGCGGTGCCGGGCGTGTACTTGTCGCCGACGTCCAGCGTGTTCACGACGTTGTTGGCCGCGTCGCGGACTTCGAGTTGTAGCCCTGGCGTGGTGCCGACGGTGCCGCTGCCGACCACGTTGAAGGTGAAGCTGCCGTTGGCGGTGCCGTCCACCGCGCCATCGAGCGTCGGCGTGCTCGTGCCGGTCAGCGTGTTCGTCGGCGGAGTCGTGGGCAGGCGGCCGGCGAAGTCGAATGACACCCCCGCCGCGGCCTGGAAGCGGAGGACGTTCGTCGGCGTGTCCACGGTCGCGGTCACTTGCCCGCCGGTGCCGGCGGTGATCGCGGCGGCCACGTCGTTGAGGCTCTGCGTGGCCGGGTCGATGGCGATGGTCGAGTTCGTT
>JBBQCQ010000109.1:0-8796 GCA_038318835.1 Gemmatales bacterium
AGCGAGCGTCGAAGGTGATGTCGAACACGAAGTTATTCGTGCCGGCCACCGGCGTGACGGCCGTTACCCGGATCGCGCCACCGGGGCCGCTGAGGGTGATGTCGGCGGCCGTGAACGAGCCGGCGTTGATCTTCTTGTTGAAGGTGACGCCGACCTTGTTGAAGGTGTTCGGCGAATCGCCACTGAAGGCGGCCGTGGTCACGCGGGCACCCACCGTGTCCTTGCCGATCACGGGCGGCGAAGCGGGCGGGGGCACGGCGGGTGGCACCGCCGGCGGCGAAACCGGGGCGGTCGCACCGACGAGCTTCGCCACGTTCAGCCGGCCGCCGGTTGTCGTTTTCCCGGCCAGTGCCGCGATCGGATCGACCGACGCCTTCAACTTGTCGATCACCTGCCGGTACGTCCATGTCGGGTTCGCGTCCCACACCAGGGCGATGGCCCCGGTGACGAACGGCGTGGCCATCGACGTGCCACTGCGGGCCTCGTACTTCCCGCCCGGCACCGTACTGAGGATGTTCGTGCCCGGCGCACCGAGTGTGACGCTGCCGACGCCGTAGTTCGAGAAGCTGGCGAGGTTGTCGCTCGCATCGGTGGCGGCCACGGTCACGACGTTGTCGTACCCGGTGATGTACCCGCCAGGGTAAAACGGCGTGGTGTCGTTGTTCTTGCCGTCGTTGCCGGCCGCAGCGACGAAGATCAACCCGGCGTCGCGTGCCCGACCGATGGCCGTGGCCAGGGTCGCGTCGTACCCGTCACCGCCCCAACTGGCGTTCGCGATCTTAGCCCCGTTCGCGACGGCGTAGTTCAGTGCCCGCACGGCATCGCTGGTGTACCCTTCGCCGTTGGCCTTGATGAACTTCAGGTCCATGATGCGGGTGTACGGGTTCACGCCGGACACGCCGAGGCCGTTGTTCCCGACCGCTCCAATGATGCCCGCGATGTGCGTGCCGTGGTGCCCGGAGTCCATCGGGTCGGCGTCGTTGTCGGCGAAATCGTAGCCGTGGATGTCGTCGACGTACCCGTTACCGTCGTCGTCGATGCCGTTGCCGGCGATCTCGCCGCCATTCGTCCAGATGTTCGCGGCCAGGTCCGGGTGTGTGTAGTCGATGCCGGTGTCGATGACCGCGACAATGGTGCCCTTCGTGCCGGTGGCCTTGTCCCAGGCGTTCAGCGTGCCGATGGCGGCCAGCCCGGTCTGCGAACTCAGTTGCGGGTCGTTGAGCGTCAGGTTCACCTTCACCACGCGGTCCGGTTCGACCGACCGCACGCCGGCGAGCGACTCATACTCGGTTGCGGTGGCCATCACGTCGGCATCGGGTCGCAGGTCCACGCGGTAGATGCCGAAGCCCAGCGACGTGACCGACTCGGCCGCCGGCAGGGCGGTGAGGCTCGCGAGCTGGTCCGCGGCGAGCGTGTCGAAGCTGACGAGCACACGACCGGCGGCGTAGTCCGCGGTCGAGACGAGGTCGGTGAAGTTTGCGGCCGGCTGGGAGCGGTCTTCCAGTTGTTGCAATCGGAGAAGAGCATGCGGTTGAACCGACCGAATCGAATATCGCATACTCGCACGTCGCGCTCGGGGTGCGGATCGGGCAAAATTTACAACTGGTGTTGGTTGAACTGTAGGTGACGGCAGGTGCGTAGAGAAGTCGTTGCGATTGTAAAAATGCCATCAAGTCGCCAGAGGAGTTTCAGTTTGCCGATTGGCGAAGATGTGCCGGTTAGGCGGGCTCAAGGCTGGTGACGACGGATGAGGCACGCCCGGCCCAGGTCGGAGTCGCATAGCGCAGGCGTGGTTTTCGGCCCTGGAAAGGGACGTTCTATCAGCCCAGGTTGGAGCGAAGCGCAGCCTGGGTGGTACCCGTGGAGCGTTGGCGGAAGATGCCAATGAGCCGCCCTTTGAGGCGGGGTGGCTGGCGTGCGTTACCCAGGCCTCCGTCGCTTCGCGACTCCGACCTGGGCTGACAGAACCGCCCTTTCAGGGCCGAAAACCAGGTCTGCCTTCCGGCCGGGAAGGGCGGCCCGCGAACGAGGGCGGTACACAAACGGCCGACCCGTTTCCGGGTCGGCCGTGCGATTTTCCACTGCGGACGGGGTTACTTCACCCGTTCGAGTTCCTTCAGGCCGGTCGCGTCCCGCTTGTAGAGCGGCAGGTGGCGATAATAGACTTCGAGAGTTAGCAGGGCGAGGCAGGTCGTGCCGAGGCGGCCGCAGTGGCTGCCGATCATGCCGCTATCGCCGTCCCAACTGCCGCCCAGGTCTTTGTTCGTCTCGGGGACTTGCAACTTCACGAGCAGGTCCCTCATCTTCGGGTTCCAGTCCTTGTGCCAGGCGTCGCCTTCGTGGAAGTGGACCACCTGGGTGGCGTAGTAGTAGTAGTACATGTCGAAGCGGTTCTGAGCGGGCATCCACACGTTCATGAACTTCTTCACGCCGTCGATCATGCCGGGGTGCTGCGGACCCCAACCGGTGTAGTAGCGGGACAACAGTCCGACGGCCGACAGGGCCGGCGTGGTCGGGTTGTTGGTCGTGTACCCGTACCGCGACTTCAGCGAGCCTTCGGACACCTTGTCCAGAAACTCGGAGGCCTTTTTGAAGGTCGCTTCCGGGACGGTGATGTCCTTGCACATGGCGGCCGACTTCAGAGCCTGAATCTGCCAGCCGACGATGGAGGTGTCACCCGAGTTGCCGGGGGTGTAGCCCCAGCTACCGTTGCCGGCCTGGGCCTTGATGATGTACTCGATGGCTTTTCGGGAGGGGGTGAGCAAGAAGCTCTTGTCGCCGGTCATGCCGTAGGCCTCGCACAACGCGACGGCCGCGATGGCGTGAGCGTACATGCCACTCGAACCCTTGAACGTGCCGTTGGGCAGTTGACTCCCAACCAGGTATCGCAAGCCGATGAGCACGGTGTTCTGGTACTTGTTCGCGTCCTTGCCGGACTTCGCGGCCTTGGTGTGCGTCTGGCCGGCGGCGAGGAACGGCAGCAGGCCCATGCCCGTCGCGGCGATGGTGTCGCCCTTCGAAGAGCCATCATACACCCAGTGGCCATTGGCCTTGTTTTGCTTCTTGTCCAGCCATAGCAGACCGCGGGCAACGGCGAGTTCCGAGTCTTTGTTGCCGCCACCCGACAGCAGGCTCTTTTCCTTGGTCGCACCGGAGCGGCCCGCGAAGCCAGTCGTACCCACGCCGCCGGCACCGAGGGTGCCCTTCATCACGTCGCCGGTGTCGCCGGTCACGCCGAGGTCGCCGGCCGCGCCGAACCCGGCCAGGGCTTGCGAAGCGTCGGTCGATTCCACCGGGGCGTCGTTGCCGACCAGTTGGTCGAGGTTCACCGGGGCGTCAACCGTGGTGTCTTCCAGGCGGTCGATCGGCAGGGCGGCAGCCAGCTCCGAGTCGAGACCCTTGTCGATGTTCGTCAGGTCGAACTTCTTTTCTTCCTCATCCTGCTTGTCGACCACCGCCTCGGCGATAGCCTCGCTGGCTTTCGCGGCCGGTGGGGCCATGCGGCCGACGATGATGAACACCACCAGGAAAACGACGTGGAACGCGCCGCTGACCACCCAGGCGGGAATCTGCTTCTTCAGCAGCCGCTCCTGGGCCGTTTCCTCCGCACCGTGGACAATGCGAATGACGTTAGCCGCAGCTCCTTTCGGGGCCGCCGCTTCGGGGGTTGGGTTGGCTTCGCTCATGATTCGTCCTCCCTGGAGCCGCCGTGTTACTGGCGTCGGGCCAAAAATCGCGGGTTCAATATTACCCGTTCGCAAACGGGTTGTTCGTCAGTTTTTTCTCGATCTCACGTCGCACGATCGCATCGGTACGGCGGAAGTACACCGACAGGCCGAGGAGCGTGAAGGCCACGAAGGCCACCCCGCCGACGACCAGCGGAATGGCCGTCTCCCGCCAGATCGCCCCGCCGTTGACGGTCGAGTCGTCCCGCAGGGTCAGTGACCGGGCCATGATGACGGGTGCCCGGCGGGTGATGTGCCGGCCGAGGTCGTTGCGGTCCTTGCTCACTTCGCCCGACTCGTACCGCAACAATTTGAAGTAGTACCCGGCGACGGACACGTAGCGGTTGATCGATTCCTTGAGGTTCGTCTGCGGGTCCAGGCCGGGCGGCAGTTCGGTGATGAACACGCACAGGGGCGAGTCGCCTCCGTCGGGGAAGATCCACGCCTCGTAAACATCGGTCACGCCGCTCTCTTTCAGGCGGTCCGGGGCCGGCACTTTCCGCAATCGTCGCAGCCAGCCCTCGAAGTACAGGAGGTCCAGCGTGTAGTTCACGCGGCCGTTGGTGTACAGGTCGCGGGGCATTACGTCGCGGCGGGCGTGCTCTTCGAGTTCCGCGGTAGTAAACTGCCGGGCGTGCCGCAGGACTTCGTCGTAGGCCCGTTCTTCCAACTTATCGACGGCGGCATCTTCGAGGCGTCGGGCACCGATGTCGGCCCAGGGGAAGATATCGTCGTCGCGAATCTTCTGGAACATCCCGAGCCGCTTGTCGATCGAGTACTTGGACTCGCCGGTGATGGCTGCCGGGGGCGGAGTCGTAGGCTCGACGCGCCCGGAGGGCGATTGCGTGACCGGGGGCGGGGGTTCCTGGGCGATGGTCGCAACGGTCGCGCAGAGGAGCAAACCCAGGCTGAGCAGGGTACGAATCGTCGTTAGGGGGATGGCGGTGATCGACATGTTGGCCTCCCTTCTTGGACGAAGTTCTCGCATCGCGCGTTCCCGGAACGCTTTCCGTTCGCACTCCCCCGCAATACTGGGAGAACGATCGGTTACTTCTTGTCGTCTTTCAACGCCGGGGCGACGGCGGGGTAGCCAGCCCGGTTGGCCTCGTCCATGATCGCGATCACAATCTTGAAATTCAGATTGTCCGCAAGTTCGAGCTTCACCTTCGGAGCCACGAACGCTCCCGTCTCGCCGATATTCTTGTTGCGAGCGGCATGTTCGGCCTTCGCGGTCGCCAGTCGGGCTTTCAAGTCTGTGAACAGATTCGACCGGGCATCGCGGCCTTTACCGGGCACGGCGGCCCCGCTGTCGTCCTTCCCCTGCGCGATGACGATGGAGGCCACGTCGCCCTTGTCGTCGGCCTCGACCCGCACGGTCACATCTTCGACTTCCGGGTTCTGGAACGGGTTCGGCGGCGCGGTCGATGGCCCGCCGTCCTGCTTCGGCAAGATCACGTCCAGGTGGCCTTCCGTCGGCGTCGGGTTAAACGTCATCAAGAAGAACGCGAGCAACTGGAACGACATGTCCAACATCGGCGTGATGGGCAAGTCTGGCTCGACGAACGGGGAGACAGCGTGACGCCGACTACGACTCATGATACCACCCGTTCCGCTACTTGGAGATGCCCACGATGGCCCGGAACTGAATCCGCGGGAACCCGGCCTCGCGGCAGCCGAGCATGATGTCCGAGATTTTCGCGTACTTGCAGTCTTCGTGCGCCCGAATCACGACCAGCGACCCGATCGGCTCCGGCTTGCCCTTCTCGGCGGCCCGCCGCTTCAATTCCTGGTCGAAGGCCGCCTGATTTTTCATGTACCCGGCGACCTGGACACGGTTCGTCAACGGCCGGTCGATGCCGCGGGTGTTCGGCAGCACATCGCCCTTCACGTCCACGTTCAGGAAGATCACGCGATCTTCCGCCTTGTCCAGCGGCCGGGCCTGCAGGGCGGTCGGCAGCTTGATCGTGGCGTTCACGTCTTCCGCGATGAAGTTCGCACACAGCATGAAGAACATGACCAACTGCAGGACCAGGTCCAGCATCGGGGTCATGTTCGGTTCACACTTTTCGACGCTGCCGTGACTCATGTTCAGGGGCCAGGGATCAGGAAGCAGGGGCCAGGAATCAGGGGGCAGGGGGCAGGGGGCAGGTCTAAGTCTTTATTGACTCCTGCTTCCTGTCCCCTGATTAGCCGCGTCCCTGCGGCGGGTTCGGGGCGGCGGGTGCCACGCCGGTGGTCGGGGCAACGGACGCGGGCGGACTGCCGGGCTTCTTCGAGTTGTGGTACATCTGCGTCAGGAGGTCGTCGGAGATGTGGCCGACGTCCATCGTGACCCGGTTAATCCGGTTCCGGAAGAACGCATTGAGCGCGATGGCCGGGACGGAAATCGCGATGCCGACGAGCGTGACGGACAGGGCGTGAGCGACGTTCTCGGCCAGCTTCGCCGGGTTCGGAGTGCTCCCGCTACCGAGTTCCATGAACGCCCCGATCATCCCGAACACCGTGCCGACTAGCCCGAGCATCGGCCCCATACTCGCGATAACGGCCGTAGAGTTGTTCTTCGCGTCCTTGTCGCCCTTGATGCTGTCGAGAGTGTTGCGAGACGCTTCGCGGGCGTCTTCGAGGCCGTATTGCAGGCGGGCCATGCCCGAGGTCAGCACCCGGCCGAGGAACGACGGGTCGCCGCGGGCCATCTCGTAGGCTTCCTTGAATTTCCGCTTGTTCACGATGTCGGTGAATTCGTCCACAAACCCTGGCGGGATCGCGTTTTGCATCCGCAGGTCGAGGAACAGGAGCACGCAAATCGCGACGAGCCAGACCGAGCAACCGAGCAGCACGACACCGAACACCCACCCGATCGAAGTGAGGATGAACACCATCTTGTTCTGGTCGGAGCCCTTCGGCGTGGCGGCGGCCGGGGCGGCTTCGCCCTCCTGAGCCAGACCAAGTTGCGTACACGCGAAGAACAGCACGAGGGTGAAGAGGACGCCGAAAACAAGTCGGCTCCCCGGCACGACAGAGCGGAGCAAATGCTTCATAAGACGGTCCCGATGAACGGAGGGAGGCACTCGGTATTTCAGATGGGTCATTCGGTCCGGTAGCTCACAGGGTCCGTCGTGAGGGTGGCTGAGGGGTAATCCTTCGGAACCGACCCGTTCGGTCGGTGATCCGGCCCCGCCGTCCCTCCCGACGCTCGCGAGTCTTGAGCTATCGAGACAGACACTCCGACGCTTCCGCCGGGCGGAAAGTTCCACCCGCCGGCCGAAACTCTGTCCACGCGATGACCAGGCGTGGTCAAAGTCTGATGCATCTAAGAAACGCGATCGTTCGGCCCGCGTCAAGGGAAATCCCGACCCTTCCGGCCCAGATTCGTGGATTCGCGCCGGGCGTTTCGCCTTCGGGGACCGGGTGCGAGTCCTTACAATGATCTTCGCCTCTCCCGGCCTCGCGCGGACGAACCCATGCCGACGGACTTCGCCTTCCGCTTCAGCACGTACCTCACGCTCCTGCTCGCCTGTGCCTGCACCGGTTACGCGGAACGGGAGTATCTGCCGGAAGTGTCCGCCTTCACGGGCGTGGTCGCGGCGCTCATGGTCATCGCCTTCGTGTGCGACCGCCGGAACCTGGTCATGTCGCTGACCAACGCCAACATCCTCGGCGGGGGCATTTTCCTACTGGCCGTGCTCTGGTTCGGGTACCACTACCGGCGGGCCGACAGCTTGATGAACGTGCTGCCGTGGCCGGCCGGCGGGCTGCCGTATGTGGCCGCGCTCATGATGCTGCTGGTGCCGGCGAAGTTGTTCCGGCCGAAGCACGTGGGCGACTGGTGGGCGATCCAGGGGTTAGGCCTGAGCATGGTCGGCGTGGCAGGGGCGATGGCCGACGACGCGGGTTTTGTGGTGATGATGGCCGCCTACGCCGTGGCCGGGGTCTGGAGCCTGACGCTGTTTTACATCCGCCGGTCGGCCGGGCACGTGCCACCGCCGCCGCCATTTGTGCCGGTCGAAGGGCTGCGGGCGATTTTTAGCCCGCAGACGTACCTGCCGCGATGGTTCTTCGTGGCCCGGTCGCGGCCGACGGTGGCCGAGCCATTCGCCGGAGTCGGCCAGCCGACGCCGACGGAGCGTCTCGGCCGGTCGCACTTCGTGCGGGCGGTGCGGTGGGTCGTGGTCGGCGGCGCGATCACGCTGCCGCTATTCTTGCTGTCGCCCCGCACGGAAGGACTGCGGTGGGAACTGTTCAACGCCCGTATGGAAACGGGCCTGCCGTCGGGGGCCGTCGATCTGGGCCGCACGGGGGAACTTCACCCGAACCCGGAGCCCGTGTTCACCGTCCGCGTGCGGCGGCCCGATGGCACGCCAGCCGAACTGCTCGATGACAAGCGGTTCCGCGTGGCGGCTCACCACACATACCAGTATCCGAAGGGCCAGTGGAGCCGGACCGTTCTCGGCCCCCTGATCGATTCATCGCGGATCGTGCGCGGCGGGAACGATGTCCCGCAGGACTCATTAGTGTTTCCCCCCATCGGCTCGGACCCGATCATCCTGGAGTATCACCTCGACCCCAAGCACCCCGGCATGCCCCTGGCCGACCCGGTCTACTTCACGCCCGGCCAACCGGCTCCGGTTCTGTT
This sequence comes from Gemmatales bacterium, assembly GCA_038318835.1. Taxonomy (GTDB): domain Bacteria; phylum Planctomycetota; class Planctomycetia; order Gemmatales; family Gemmataceae; genus Limnoglobus. The sequence goes on from JBBQCQ010000109.1 coordinate 8,359, forward strand.
CCAGAATCGCGGCCGCTACCAATACCTGAACAACTTCAACAACGGCATGTTCCGCGTGTCGATCGACCACACGGATGGCAATCGGATTCTGGACTACTGGCAAATCCACCGGGCCGTGCCCGACGAGCCGAGTGCGTACTTCCCCATCGACTTCGACAGGGACCGGAACGCCTTCAACACCCGGCGGTCGCTACTGGAACTGGCCTCGTACCGAATCGCTGAAGAATCGAAGAAGCTGCTCGACCGCCTGATCCGCGAGGGGAAGCTGTCCACGGGCGTGCGGGACCGACTTTCCCCGACCACTCTGCTGCCGCACGAAGACGACCACCTGACCGTGGCGACGGCCTTCGAGCAGTATTTCGCCAACTCCGGCGAGTACGACTACACGCTGTCGCTGCGGCGGCAGAACCGGGCGATGGACCCCATTGAGGATTTCCT
>JBBQCQ010000110.1:0-8758 GCA_038318835.1 Gemmatales bacterium
AGCGAACGCGGCCGGCAACAGGCCGTTCGCCTTGCCCGCCTCGGCGTGCCGTTCTGGGTCGACTCCGCTTTCAACGCCCGCGACCTGGCCATTTCGTACTCCGAGGAATTGCCGCCGTTCCACCCGGCCGAGACGCTGCTCGACCTCGCTCCCGACGCCGACAATTTGCCTGGCCTCGATGCCTGGGCGACGACGCTCTTGTGCGTCGGCCGCGTCGCCTCGAACAAGAATCTGGAACTCGCCGTCGAGACGCTGGCCGAACTCCGCGACCCGACGGCCCGCCTGATTCTGGCCGGCGAACACACCTACACTGACTACTCCGACCGCGTCTTGAACCGGGCCGCGGCGCTCGGCGTGGCCGATGCGATCATCGTCACCGGCCGCGTTTCGCCAGCTCAACTGAAGGCCCTGTACCTGTCGGCCGATGTGCTGCTTGTGACGAGTACGCACGAGGGCTTCTGCGTGCCGCTGGTGGAAGCGATGGCGCTCGGCGTGCCGACCGTCGGCGTGCCGCAGACCGCGGTGCCCGACACCGGCGGCGACGCCGTCTGCTACGCCTCCGACGCGGTGGGCTTGGCAGCCGCAGTCCGCACACTAATCGACGACGGCCCGACGCGCGAGCGGTACCTGCGGGCCGGCCGCCGCCGCTACCGCGAGCGATTCTCGCAGGCCGCGATTGCCGCACGCTTCCGCGAGTTGTTCGCCCACCACTTCGCCGCCCCTACGGTCTCCGTATGAACGACACGATCTTCGCCCCTGGCCCGACGCCGAACACCGTGCGGGCCGCCGACGGCCGCGTGCTGCCGGTCCCCGACGGCTGGGTGTTGCTGCCGCCCGGCGATGCCGCCCTGACCCGCCGCTTGAAGGCGGCCGGTGACCACTTCGCCGTGGCCGAGAAGAAGGGCCGTAAGGTTTTCTCGCGCGGCATCTGGGCGGCGGCCGACATCGTTGATCGCATTCGGATCGAGTTGGAAGCTGAGCGAGCGACGGACGGGTTCGCGAAAAAGAAAGCGGCCGACGCCGTGCGGCGGGAGCGAGTGCAGGCCGAGTATGTCGAGGACTTCCACGGGTCCGTGGTCGCGTTCCTCGCCTTCCACGCCGTTCATGCGGAACTTGCCGGCCGTGTTGCGAAGGCCGTGACGGCACACGCCACGCCCGTCGGCAGCGGCACCGTCGCGCGAACGAAGCGCATCCCCGTCGAGCAACGGGCGGAAGCCGCGGTCATTGCCTGGATGCGCCACCGAACGACCGGTTACGACGGTATGGTCATCCCCCGCGTGAAGGGCAAGCGGCGCGAAGTCCGCCGGATGCTCGCCCGACGGTCGGTCGAACTGCTGTCGCGGTACCGCCGCGGCGAACCGGCGGCCGGCGCCTGCCCGCTCGCGGCCGCCACTCTGGGTTGACCGCCGGCCGCCGGTCGTGGCAAGCTACCGCCATGACACGATTCCCGCTCTCCACCGTCGCACTTCTCTTGCTCCTCGGGCCGGCGGCCGCCGACGACCTCGACTGGCGAACCGACTACAAGGCGGCCCGAAAGGAAGCGACCGACACCGGCCGCCCGCTGCTGCTCGACTGCGGCACCGAGGCGTGCGGGTTCTGCCGCAAGCTCGACGCCACCACGTTCCGCGACCCCGCAGTGATCAAGCGGCTGGGCGAGAAGTTCATCGCCGTGAAGATCGACGGCCACGCCGACCGCCAACTGGCCGAAGCCCTGAACGTGACGGCCTACCCGACGCTGATCGTGGCGACGCCGGACGGCAAGGTCGTCGGCCGGCACTCGGGTTACCTGGACGCGCAACAACTGCTGGAACTGCTCGACAAGACACCGGCAGCATCGGCGCGAAAGGCCGGGGCGGATCTGGACGCGCTCTATCCGAAGATCGCGGCGGCACTCAACCGCTGAAAGCCCACGGACGTTCCTCCGTGGGCTTTCGCCCCACTTCAACTGTGCCGCAGAGCTTCGATCGGGTCGAGTCGCGCCGCCCTTCTCGCCGGGTACAACCCCGACAGCAACCCCACCAGCACCGACACGCTGAACGCCACGACCGGCGACCAGGTGCGGATCAGCGTCGGCACGCCGAACGCCGACTGCAAGCCGAAAGCGAGGCCGACGCCGAGCGCAATGCCGACGAGGCCGCCGCCGCACGACAGCACGAGCGTTTCCACCAGGAACTGCGTGGCGATGTCCCATCGCTTCGCGCCGAGCGCCCGGCGGATGCCGATTTCGCGGGTGCGTTCGGTGACGGTCGCGAGCATGATGTTCATGATGCCGATGCCGCCGACGACGAGCGAGATGCCGGCGATGGCCCCGAGAATTAGCGTGAACAGCCGCTGCGTTTCCTCGGCCTTCCGCAACAGTTCCAGCGGCACGAACGCCTGCACGTCCTTCCGCGGGTGGTACTGATCGAGCAGAGCTTGTAGCACCGCCGCCGTCCGCGGCACGTTGTCGAGGCTGTCCACCGACACCGTGATCTGGCTCATGTCCAGCCGTTCGATGTTGACGCCGTTCTTGAACGTGACGAGTTCCCGGCCGATGCGGGCACGGTCGGTGGCGAACGGGATGAACAGCACGCGGGCGAATTCCGCGTCCCCACCGCCCATGCTGCCGGCTGCGAGCTTCTTGTCTTCGGTCACGCCGACGATGGTGAACGTGATCGAATCGCCCATCCCGTCCACGCCGACACTTTTGCCGACGGCGTCCTCCGTGGGGAAGAGCACGTCGGCCGCACTCCCACCGAGGACGGCGACGTTGTCGAGCTTCTCCTCGTCGGCCGCCACAATGCCGCGGCCGCGGACGATGGCGATGTTGTTCTGCCGGAAGAAGGCCGGCGTGACCGACACGAGACGAACTTCGAGCTTGTGCTGTCGGTGGCGGATGGTCTTGCGGAACTCCCGCGTCGGCGTGGCCGATGTGACGGTCGGAATCGTCTCGCAGATGCGCTCCAGGTCCGCATAGGTCAGCCCGTAGGCGAACAGGTCCGCCCCCGTGCGTTCCGACTGATCCTCGGCCGGCTTGACGCTGCGGAGGAGGATCGTGTTCGCGCCGAGGTCTTCGAGTTGTTTGAGAGCCTGATACCGGGCGGCCTCGCCGACGGCGAGCATGACGATGACCGACGCGACGCCGAGAACGATACCGAGGGCGGTGAGCATCGACCGCAGCCGGTGGGCTGCAAGTGCCCGCAGGCCAACGCGAACGACGTGAGGAATGACGGGCATGGTTTTGATTTAGCCGCCGGCTTGCCGGCGGGTTTTCAGAGGGCTCCCCGGTACAGCGGAACATGCCGCCGGGTTGTACGAAGACCGCCGGCAAGCCGGCGGCTATATCTGGACGGCTACTTCTTCTCCTCCGGCTTCGCGGCCTTCATGTCGTTCGCGGCGCGCGTGCGGGCGTCGAGCGCGACTTCCTCGCCCGGTTCGAGGCCGGCTGTCACCTGCACGTAGAGTTCGTTGCTCTCGCCCACGGTCACGTCGCGGCGGGAAATGCCGGCCGGCGTGGCGACGTACACCACCTTCTGGGCTTCGTACTCGGTCACGCCGCCGACGGGCACACTTACGGCGTCCGGCAGGCTGCCGATCAGCACCTTCACCTCGGCCGTCATGCCCGGCTTCAGACCGGCGTCGGCCGGCATGTCGTCCAGGCTCAGTGAAGTCTCGTACTGCTTCACGCCGGCTCCCCGCCACCCGTCGGCCTGAGCGATCGTCGCGATCTTCAGCACCTTGCCATGCAACGTGCGGTTCGGCAGGGCCTCCACCTGGAACGACGCCGCCATGCCGACCTTCACCTTCTTGATGACCGATTCGTGAATTTTCATCTTTACCCGCATCTTCGACAGGTCGGGCAGGCTGAAAATCTCCTGCCGGTAGTACAACTGCCCGCCTGGCCGGATGCGGGCGGACTCGTCCCAGTAGCGAGAGTTCGAGTACACCACGATGCCATCCGACGGGGCCAGGATGGTGCAGCGGGCGATCTGCTGCGTCAGCCGGGCGAGTTGCTTCTTCTCGATGTCCGCGGTGCTCTCGGCCGCCTTCAGGTCGCTCTCGGCCTTGTCGATGACCGACTGCTGCGTCTCCTTCGTCCGCCGCAGTTCCCGCTCGGCCTCCTCGGCCTTCGCCTTGTACTCGGTGATCTTCTTCTTACGGGTGAACTTCTCCAACAGGGTCAGTTCGGCCTCGGCGCTCGTCACCTCGAACTTCCGCTGCTGGACGGTCAGTTCCTTCGCGCGAATCTGCTCCAGTTGGGCGTACCCGTCCTTGACCAGCCCCTTCGTGAAGGCGATGTCGTCCTCGGCCTCCTTCAGTTGCTTCTTGTTCAGTTCGAGCGCGCCCTTCAGTTTGTCCACGTCCCGCTTGTACTCGCCCTGCGGGTCGTCGTAGCTCTCCAGGTCGATCTTCGCGAGCGTCAGGGCCAGGTCGGCCTTGGCGATCTCGCTCTCGGCCTTGTTCTTCGCCTGGGCCAGATCGCTGCGCCCGGCCTTCACCTTGCCCTCGGCTGTCTGCCACTTCACATCCTGCTCGTTCAGCAGTTTCATCAGCGCGTCAGTGTCGAGCTTGGCGACTTCCTCGCCCTTCTTGACTCGCTTCCCCTCATCGACGATCGACACGAGCTTGCCGCCGCCTTCCAGGTCGCAGATGACCTGCACGGCGTCAATGCTCTCGAGTTCGCCGTGGTCGGTAATGGTGATCTTGAGTTCGCCCCGCTGGATGACGGCGGTCAGCGGTCGATCGACTTTGCCGGAACTCGCGAGGGCGGGCAGGACGTACTTCCAGCCGAGGAAGCCACCGGCCGCGAGCACGCCCGCGACGACGACGCGACGACCCCTCGGGCGGCGGCGCTCAGGGTTGGAGCGCGGGCGGGCCGGCAGCGGCGTCGCGGTCCGCGTCGGGCTGGCGTGTTGGAGCGGGACCAAGTCCGGAATTTGCATCGGTGGGGTAGCCTCGCGCGTCGAGTTGCATCACCTCCGAGTTTATCAGAAGGCGAACCCGCTGCTGCTCGTAATTGAAGAAACTATCGGCCAGGCCGTTGCGGGCGGCGAGCAGTGATTGCTGCGCGTTCAGGATGCGGAGGGTGGCGGCCCCGTCGTCGCCGCGCTGGGCGGGCTGCACCGGGGCCGTCAGCAGCCGCCGTTCGATGGCCAGTTGCCGGACGGCCACGAGCAGTTGCTGCCGGGCGATCTCGAAGTTGATGCGCTGCCGCCGCAGTTCTCGCAGGCCGGTGCGAACATCGAGTTCGACGCCGTCGGACAGGGCCATGAAGCCGCGGCGGGCCTGCTGATAAGTGATGAGGCTCTGGCGGTAGACGTTCCGCTCGAACTGCCGGTTCAGCGGGCCATCGACCTGCAAACTCGCGGCGAGGCGGCTGCCCTCCGCGGTGAACGCGACCGGGTTCACGCCACCCGGTTCCGTCGCGAGGCGGCCATCGAGGCGGATGGTCACATCCCCCTTCAGGGCGTTGGCCGCGACCGCCACCTTCCGCCACGCGTCCGTCACTTGCCCGCGGACGTTCTGCAAGTCGAGGCGGTTCTCCTTCGCGAATGGCACGAGTGACTCTTCGACGAAGTCGTTATCCGGCAAGCGAATCGTGTAGATGCGGGCGACCGACTCGGCGGCCACAGCCGAGTCCACCACCGCCGCCGCCTCGCGGGCCGCGGCAACCACGAACGTCCACCCTCGCTCGCGGTTCGATTCGGTCAGAGTGCCCTTTAGCGAGCGCAGACCCGATTGCAACGTCCGCACGCGGTCGCGGAGCTCGGCCGGCTTCGCCTTCTGCTCCTGGTACGCGGCCCGTGCCCGGTCCCGCTGTTCCTCGTCCTCGCCCGAGGTCTTCCGTTCCAGATCGTCGGCCAGTGCCGCCAGGGCCTTCTCGGCCCCCGACACGGCACCGTCGGCCCGTGCGGCGAAACCTCGCAGGGTTTCCACCGACTCTTGCAGCACGGCCAACGACGGCGGGGCGTCGAGTTCCGACTTCCGCTGCCGCTCGAAGACGTCGATCTCTTCGCGGAGCTTCTCTACTTCCGGGTCCACGAGTTGGAAACGCTTCAACGGGGTGTCGTCGAGTTCGACCACAAGCCGTGGCGGCAGGCCGAGGAGAATCTTGTAGCGGTCGAGCTGGTTTTGCAGTTCGATCTCGGCCGAGATCAAGTCGCGGCGGGCCGAGAGTAACGCCTGGTAAACCTGATCGACGTTCGTCACCTGGGTGCGGCCGCCCTGGAAGAGAATGCGGTAGAGGGCGTAGTTCTCCTCCTGGCTCTTGAGGTTGGCGGCCGCGTTCCGCACGCCTTGAATTTGCCGCAGGATTTGCAGGTAGCCGCCGGCGTCCACGTTCACGGCCGCCCAGAAGAGTTTGCGGAAGCGGGCGAAGTCGCGGACGGCGTACAGCGTGTTCCGCTCGCCCTGCGTGAGGGTCTCCAGCCGCACGTTGCGGCCGAAGCCGCGGAGCAGCGGTTGCAGCAGCGTGGCACCGATCGAGCTGGTGGCCGTGCGGGTGTTGCCGGTGAATTCCCAGACGAAGCTATTGGCGAAGTCGGCGACGAGTTGCCCGCCGGCCGCGAAGTTGCGGCTGAGGCCGGTGTCGGAACTCTGGGTGAGAACATTCGACTCCGGGATGGTGGTGCCGCCGCCGATGTGCGTGAAGGCCGTGGACCGGCGGGCGAAGAATTGCAGATCGAACTCGAAGCGGTTGAGCGTCAGCCCGAGAGCCTGAATGTACACCGTTTCGACCCGCGTCTGATAGTCGCGGCTGTTGTCGAGGGCGAGGTCGGTGGCGCGGTCCTGCGTCAGCTTCAGCACGCCGTTGGCGGCTTGACCCAGGTTCTCCTCCCAGCCCGGTGGCTCGATCTCCGTCAGGATGCCGTCCTTCTCCCACTTGCCGTACCCGCGGAACTTGTACGGGTGGGCCATGAAGACCGCGGCGGCCGGGTCGTCGGGCGGCTTCGGCGGGCGGTCCGCGTTGGTGGCGTCGGCCAGTCGCGATGTGGGGGCTGGCTCGACCTGCGTGCGGCCGACGGCGTACTCGGGCTTCAGGACGCGCTCGCCGAGGATGGGGTAAACTTCGCGGTCGGCGGCCGTGCGATAGTGCGCACGAGTACACCCAGCAGCGCAGACAGGCAACAGGAACAGCAATCGCCAGCGCAAGCTCATATTCCGAGAGAATCGCGGCGGGATAACAGATGCGAGGAAGCGCGACAAGCAGAGAATTGGCCACAGATGAACACGGATGAACACAGATCAAACGAAGACCGATTCACCGCGGCGGGCACGAGAGGGCACGAGAGGAAAACCGAAAAGAGTTTCAAAGAATGGCATTCACCCTCTCCTCTGCCTTTCCTCACGTGCCCTCACGTGCCCTCACGTGCCCGCTGCGGTGAATCGGTGTTATCCGTTCGGTTCACCGCCGCGGCGGCGTGCGGACCTCGCATTTTCCCCCTGACGCCGCCTGATGTTCCTGGTATCATGCCGCCGTCACCTTTTTAGGATGGCTGCGAATGGGCACGACCTACACTGTCACGCGGACGATCAAGTGCTGGAAGCGGCACGAGTGCATCGACTGCGGCTGCGAGTACCGCTACCACTTCGAGCGGAAGATCAAGGGCACCGGCGGGACCGAAGCCGCCGCCCTGAAGGCCGCCAACAAGAACGTCGATAAGGCCGTGGACACGGAAGTGGACATCCGCCCGTGCCCGACCTGCGGCCGGATTCAGCCGGACATGGTCGGCCAGGGGAAAGCCCGGCAGCACTCCGTCGTCGGCTGGCTCACGCTACCGCTGGCGACCCTCGTGTTCATCCTCGGCCTGTCCTACGTCCTCGCCGGCAACCTGCCGTCGTTGCTTCTCGCCGGTTTGTTCGCAGTCGCGGCCATCGTGAATCTGTTCCTCGCGATGGGCAACCCGAACCGCAACCTGAGCAACAACGTGGCCGAAGCCGAGCGATGGCTCGACGGCGGCACGCTGGAAGTCACCGACAAGGGGGACGCCACGAAGGCCGAAACGCCGCCGTCGCCGTTTGGCGTGCCGCACTTGCTCGGCGTCGGGTTCGGCCTGCTCTCGGCGGCCATCGCTCTCGCGCCGATGGTTTACCAGACCCTCAACAATCTGCCGCTCAACGTGGACACGAAGCCCGACGTGGTGTCGCCCGGCGACGAAGTGAAGGTGTACTTCCCCGATAGCATCGACTGCGTGAAGAGCAACTGGAGCGGATCGCCCACGGTCACGCTGTTGAACCCCAACGACCTGGGCGGCCCGGTCGGCCTGACGGCCACCGCGAACAACGATAGCTGGGGCCAGTCGATGTCGGTGAAGAGCAGCCAGAAGCACACGCACCCGACCCTGTGGGCGAAGGTCCGCATCCCGCCGGAGGCCCGCCTGAACGGCAAGACGCTGAAGATGCAGGTGGGCATGGTCGTCCGCTTCCCGTCGGTGAACTTCGGCGACAACTTCGTGACGCAGCAAACGAACGTGTCGAAGACATTCGACATCGTGCTCGCTCCGGTAGGGGCCGGCCCGGCCTACTCTAACATCTGGACCGGCGGCCTGCTCGTGGCGAGTCTGCTCTCGGTCGGGTCGAGTTTCTACCTACGGTCGCTCGCCAAGCAACTCCAGCGAACAGCCGCCCGCCCGGTGGTCGAACCGATCGCGGGCGACGACGAGGAGGAAGCCGACGACAAGCCACAGCGAGCCTACGACGAGGAAGCCGACGAGGACGACCGCCCACGGCGAAGGGATGACGACGAAGACGACCGCCCAAAGCGACGAAAAAACGTGGA
>JBBQCQ010000111.1:0-8730 GCA_038318835.1 Gemmatales bacterium
GTGAGGCCGCTGAACCTGGCGTCTTCAAGGCGGGCGCCCCGGCGTACGCGGGCCGTGTCTTGTGTGCGAACGTCCCCCCCCGGCCCGCTTACGCCGGGCCGCTCGCCGTTAGGTTCCCATCAGTTCCCGGATCGGCGTCGCATTGCTGACGCTGTGAGTCGGGCGGCCCTGCGGCGTGTACAGCATCTTGTTCGGGTCGATGCCGAGCTTCGTGTAAATCGTGCTCGCGAAGTTCTCCGGCGAGAGCACCCGCTCGACGGCCGCGAAGCCGTTCTTGTCTGTTGCCCCGATGATCTGCCCGCCCGGCGTTTTGCCGCCGGCGAACAGCACGCTCATCGCGTTCGCCCAGTGATCGCGGCCCGGCTTGTTCTGGCCGGACAGCGTCGAAATCTTCGGCGTGCGCCCGAACTCGCCGAGCGCGATCACCATCGTGCTTTCCAGCATCCCGCGTTGATCCAGGTCCGAAATGAGGGCGGCCACGGTCTGATCCCAACTCGGCAGCCGCTTGGTCAGCGCCCCGAACAGGTCCGAGTGGTGGTCCCAGCCGCCGTCGTTGATCGTTACGAACGGTACGCCGGCTTCCACGAGTCGCCGGGCGAGCAGACACCGTTGGCCGAAGCTGTTGCGACCGTACTGTTCGCGAACCTTCTCCGGTTCGCGGCCAATCTCGAACGCCGCCTGGGCTTCCTTCGACCGCATCAGTTCGTTCGCTTGCAGGTAATGGTCGTCCATCGCCACGGCCGGGTCGCCAGCGGTCTTGTCGAGAAAACGCTGGAAACGATCGACCTCGGCCCGCACGTCGGTGCGGTCGGCGAACCGACCCTCGGTCATGCCCGTCGGTAACGCCACATCGCGGACGCGGAAGCCGGCCGCATTCGGGTCGCCATCCGCGACGAACGGCGCGAACTTCGCACCGAGGAAGTTCGGCCCGCCCGACCGCGTCATGCTCGGCAAGCTGAAGTACGACGGCAACCCGACCGGGGCCGGCTTCTCGTGCGCTACGACCGAGCCGAGGCTGGGGTGGAAACTCACGAACGCCCCGCACCCGACCGGGATTCGCGGCGGTGCGCCGGTCATCATGTAGTGGTTGCCGGCTCCGTGGTTGCCCTGGTCGTGGCGAATGGAGCGAATCATCGCGTACTTGCCGAGGTTCGCCGCGAGCTTCGTCATGTGTTCGGAAAAGAACACTCCGGGCGTCTTCGTGGCCGTCGTCTTGAAGTCGCCGCGGTACTCGGCTGGGGCGTCCGGCTTCGGGTCGAATGTCTCGAAGTGCGTCGGCCCGCCGTCCATCCAGATGAGGATGCACGACTACGCCACCGGCTGGCCGAAACCGCCCGAAGAGGCGCGAAGGGCCGAGGCAAGGCCACCACCGAAGAGCGTGGCGAGGCCGAGTTGCAGGCAGTCGCGGCGGGTGACGCCGAGGCCGTTAGATTTCATCGCGAAACTCCGGATCGGACGAGCGCCCTGACTCGCGGTGGGAGAAGTATTGAAAGAGGATACTGGCAGGTAAACTCAAGGATAGCATGAACGGCCGTCGGTCGCCAGATACGATCGGGGGGTGAATAAAAAACACCGGGGTTCCCGGTTCCCCCAACGGTGTTCTTACTGAACATGTTACGGAAACTGCCGGCCCAATCCCCGCTCGCCCAGGCAATCATCCGCGTCGCAAAAGTCGGGGGCACGGGGTCGGAACTATCGCGGCTCCTGGCGAAGGGAAACCACATCGCCCAGAGGAAGGGCATCGACACCACATGGCGGCGGGAGTGCCCATCGCACGCAACGAGAACGACCGGCCGAGAACGTGGACGATCCCGCCCCTCACCTCGGGTGACGGAGGGGCGAGGGACGTGGCGGTTGCAACTTTTACAGAACAACGCGTTCGGGTGGACCCGACACCTTGCCCCCGTCCCAGGGTGTGCCCGGTGGCCGAGTGAACATTGAACTGCCCGGCGAACTCAACAATCTCATTCAGGCGGTTGTCGATGAGGCCGAAGATCGCGAAGACTGTTCTGGCGCTGGGCTACTTGCGAAAGCGGTTTCGCAACCCGCTCTTTTACCCTGAAGCCGTCCGGGTCGATCGCGATCTCGCCGAGGTCGAAGAGGGTGTAGGGGGTCGGTACTGAATAGGAGTCCGTTGAAGACGTGGGCTGGTTCTGCATCGACGTCGATGCGGATCGTCCCCCAGACCCCGACACAACTCGGGACGCTCACCGAAACGACGGATACGGTTCCGGTCGGGCGAAGCCCTCATTCATGGAGCGTTTCACCCTGGTGGACGAGCCTTACGCCGCATATGCCTCGAGCCATCGGCCCCGATGGGCCGCAGACAGGGCGAGCACGAGGAGCGACAGGAGGAGTGCGTTCATCGACTTGCTCCGGGTAGGAGAGCGAGTCTCTCACAGTGATACCCGGAATCGCGAACGCGAACAAGGGGCCGACTTGGAGTAGGTCGGCCCTGTCGGGGCCGACTCCTTCCGTCACGGGAACATTCATCCATTCCCGGCAGCCTTCCGTGGGAGGAGCGAAGTCGGCCCCGGCTCGGCCGACCCACCTTCAGTCGCCGATGGATACGCCGGAGCCAATGGGGAGAGGTGGTGAAAGGAAAAGACCCGCCGACAACCGGCGGGTCAGGGGTCTTGATAGAGCCGCCGGTTTACCGGCGGGTTTTTAAAGACCGCCGGTAAACCGGCGGCTCTATCCGAATTAAGCTTCGGCCGGTTGCTCGGCGTCTTCGGCGCGGCGGCCGTACTGCGGGAAGTTGTCGGCGTTGATCCGCACTTCCGCCTCCTGGTGAATCTTGAAGCCCGTGCCGGCCGGGATCAAGTGACCCAGAATGACGTTCTCCTTCAAGCCGACGAGGTAGTCCACCTTGCTCGCCAGGGCGGCTTCGGTCAGCACCTTCGTCGTTTCCTGGAAGGACGCCGCACTGATGAAGCTGTCCGACTGCACGGCCGCCTTCGTGATGCCGAGCAGTTGCACTTCGCTCGTCGCCGGCACCGGCACTTCGTAGGTCGGCTTCTTCTTCTTGCCGGTTGCTTCCAGGGCGGTGCGTTCTTCCTCGAAGGCGTCCTTCGAGTAGATGCGGCCCGGCACCAGCGTCGAGTCGCCGGCGTCCACCACCTTCACGCACTCGTTCAACAGGCGGTCGTTCACTTCCTGGAAGGTGAACTTGTCCATCACCGAACCCGGCAGCAAGCCCGTGTCGCCGGTGGTGACGACCTTCACCTTGCGGAGCATCTGCGCGACGATCGTCTCGATGTGCTTGTCGTCGATGTCCACGCGCTGGCTGCGGTACACCGACTGCACTTCGCGGACGAGGTATTCCTGCACCGCTTCCAGGCTGGAAATCCGCAGGATGTCGTGCGGGGCGAGCGGCCCGCTCACGAGCGGGTCGGCGGCCTTCACGTAGTCGCCCGTGTGGACCGCCAGCGGGGCACTGGCCGGGACCTGGTGCTCCCGCTCCTCGCCGATGACCCGGCCGTCGTCGGTTTCGCGCTGGACCCAGATCTGCTTCTTGCCGCGTTTCTTGTCGCCGATGCGGACGCGGCCGCTGACCTCGGCCATGACGGCCGGGTTGCGGGGGCGGCGGGCCTCGAACAACTCCGTCACCCGCGGCAGACCGCCGGTGATGTCGTGCGTCTTGGCGGCTTCCCGCGTCGTCTTCGCCAGCACGGTGCCGGCCGCGACCTTCTCGCCGTCCTTGACGAGCACGCCGGCCTTCTCGGGCAGGGTGTACGCCTTCAGGATGTTGCCGCGGTCGTCGCTGATCTGGATCGTGGGGTGCAACTCACCCTTGTGCTCCATGATCGTGTACTGGTCGATGCCCGTCTGCCCGGACTTCTCGCGGCGGAGGGTGACGCCTTCCTTGATGTCCACCCACTTCACCTTGCCGCCTTCTTCGCAGATGATCGGCGTGGCGTGCGGGTCCCACTTGCACAAGCTGGTGCCGGCCACCACTTCCTGGGCGTCCTTGACGAACAGTTCGGCCCCGTTGGGCACGGCGAACCGGTCGATGATGGTGCCGCCCTTCTTGTTGAGGATGAGGATTTCGCCGGACCGGGCCAGCGCGATCCGCTCTCCTTCGGAGTTGGCGACGACGTTGATGCGCTCGAACTGGGTGATGCCGGCCTTCTTCGTCTTGTGCTCGGTGATGGCCGCGTCCTTCGATTGGGCCACGCCGCCGATGTGGAAGGTCCGCATCGTGAGCTGCGTACCCGGCTCGCCGATGGACTGGGCGGCGATGATGCCGATGGCCATGCCGTCTTCGACGATGGTGCCGGTGGCGAGGTCCATGCCGTAGCACAGCCGGCACAGGCCGAGCGGAGCCTGGCAGGTCATCGGGCTACGCACCGCGACCTTGTCGAAGTTCAGCCGTTCGAGCAGTCGCGCCTTGTCGGCCGAGATCATCTCGTTCTCGTCGACGATCGTGTCGCTCTTCTCCGGGTGCTTGATTCGCACGCGGCTGACTCGCCCACGGATGGCGTCGAACAGCGGGCGGTCGATCTCGTCGCCCTTGTACATGATCCCCTTGGTCACGCTGCCGGTGCTGCCGCAGTCGTGCATGGTGATGACCACGTTCTGGGCCACGTCGGCCAGCTTCCGCGTGAGGTACCCGGAGTCGGCCGTCTTCAGGGCGGTGTCGGCCAGACCCTTCCGGGCACCGTGCGTACTGGAGAAATACTCCAGCACCTTCAAGCCTTCGCGGAAGTTCGACTTGATCGGCGTCTCGATGATTTCGCCCGACGGCTTCGCCATCAGACCCCGCAGGCCGGCGAGCTGGCGAATCTGCTCTTGCCCGCCCCGTGCCCCCGAGGTGGCCATGAGGAAGATCGGGTTCAGGTACGGCTTGCCGTCGCGGCGGTCGTTCGCCAGGTCCTTCATGAGCGCCTTCGTGATCGTCTCACGGGCTTCGTTCCAGTGCTCGATCGTCTTGATGTACCGTTCCTTCTGCGTCATCAAGCCGCGCTCGTACTGCTTGCGGAGCTTCTCGACTTCCTTATCCTTCTCCTTCAGCACCGCCTCCTTGACGGCCGGCGTGCGCAGGTCGGACGCGGCGAAGCTCAGGCCCGAGCGGGTTGACTCGCGGAAGCCGGTTTCCTTCATGCGGTCGAGCAGCGAGATCGTCTCGCGGCGGCCGAGTTGCAGGTAGCAGTCGGCGATGATCCGGGCCAGGTGCTTGCTCGACAGGGCCAGGTCATAGAACGCCATCTTGCTGTGCAGGATGTCGTTGAAGATCGCCCGGCCGACGGTCGTGTTGACCAGGCCGTTCGGCTTGCGTGGCAGTTCCTCGACCTTCGGGCTGCCCCGTTCGTCGCGGATTTCGGTGATGACTTTCTTGTGGCTCGGCGTGCGCACCCGGATGCGGGCGTGAATGCCGAGCTTGCCTTCCGCGTAAGCCTGGAAGACTTCGCCGCTGCTGTGGAAGACCATGCCGTCGCCGGCCTCGACCTTCTCGCCTTCCTCGCCGCGGCTGGCCGTCAGCCAGTAACAGCCCATCACGATGTCTTGTGACGGCGAGATGATCGGGTTGCCGTTGGCCGGGCTGAAGATGTTGTTGGTGGACATCATCAACACGGTGGCTTCGACCTGCGCCTCAATGGAGAGCGGCAGGTGGACGGCCATCTGGTCGCCGTCGAAGTCGGCGTTGAAGCCCTTACAAACGAGCGGGTGAATGCGGATGGCGTTGCCTTCGATCAGCACCGGCTCGAACGCCTGGATGCCCATGCGGTGCAGCGTCGGTGCCCGGTTGAGCAAGCACGGGTGGCTCTTGGTGACTTCTTCGAGGATGTCCCAGACCACGTCGTCCTTGCGCTCGAGCATCTTCTTCGCCGACTTGATCGTGTCGGCGTGGCCGAGTTCCTTCAGCCGGCGGATGATGAACGGCTGGAACAGTTCGAGCGCGATCTTCTTCGGCAGCCCGCACTGGTGCAGCTTGAGTTCCGGGCCGACGACGATGACGGAGCGGGCCGAGTAGTCCACCCGCTTGCCGAGGAGGTTCTCGCGGAAGCGACCTTGCTTGCCCTTAATCATGTCCGTCAGCGACTTCAACGGGCGGTTGGACGAGCCGAGGACCGGCCGCTTGCAGCGGTTGTTGTCGAAGAGGGCGTCCACGGACTGTTGCAGCATCCGCTTTTCGTTGCGGATGATGACTTCCGGCGCGTTCAGGTCCACGAGCTTCTTCAGCCGGTTGTTGCGGTTGATGATCCGGCGGTACAGGTCGTTGAGGTCCGACGTGGCGAAGTTGCCGCTGTCGAGCAGCACGAGCGGTCGGAGGTCCGGCGGGATGACTGGGATGCACTCCAGCACCATCCACTCGCATTTGTTGCTGCTGTCGCGGAGGGCTTCGATGGTCTTGAGCCGCTTGACGAGGTCTTTTTCCCGCTGCTTGGATTTCTTCTCGCCGCGGGCCATTTCCTTGTCGAGCCGGTCGCGCAGGTCGGCCGCGAGCGTGACGAGGTTGAGCTTCTCGAGCATCTTCTTGATGGCGTCGGCCCCCATGCCGACTTCGAAGGTGTCGCCGTACTGCTGGTGAGCTTCCTTGAACTCGTCCTCGGTAAGCAGTTGCCGTTCCTTCAGCGGCGTCTCACCGGGGTCGACGACGACGTAATCCTGGAAGTAGATGATCTTTTCGAGGCTGCTGGTCTTCATGTCCAGGAGCGTGCCGAGGCGGCTGGGCATCGCCTTGAAGAACCAGATGTGAACGACCGGGGCGGCCAGTTCGATGTGGCCCATGCGCTTGCGGCGGACGCGGCTGTGCGTGACCTTGACGCCGCAGCGGTCGCAGATCATGCCCTTGTACTTCATGCCGCGGTACTTGCCGCAGGTACACTCCCAGTCCTTCTCCGGCCCGAAGATGCGCTCGCAGAACAGGCCGTCTTTCTCGGGCCGGTACGTGCGGTAGTTGATCGTCTCCGGCTTCTTGACTTCGCCGAAGCTCCAACTGCGGATATCGTGCGGGCTGGCCAGGCTGATGCGGACCGCGCCGTAGTCGTTGATGCGGTCGTAGTTCGACGCCTCAGCGGCCGCGGCGTTCGACGATGAAGGGATGTTGGCGCTCATATGAAGACTCCCGGTCGAGAGTGAGTGTTCGATCGTAGGTGGTGAAAGTAAGGGACTGCGGGAAAGCCCACGCACGATCGTGCGTGGGCTTTGAACGTCACTTCACTTACACGCGCTTCTTCTCCAGCTGCATGTTCAGCCCGAGGCCGCGGATCTCGTGCGTGAGCACGTCGAAGCTGGCGGGCGTGCCGGCTTCCAGCGTGTTCTCGCCCTTCACCATGCTCTCGTAAATCTTCGTCCGGCCTTCCACGTCGTCGGACTTCACCGTCAGCAGTTCTTGCAGCACGAACGCGGCCCCGTAGGCTTCGAGCGCCCACACTTCCATCTCGCCGAACCGCTGGCCCCCGAACCGGGCCTTGCCGCCGAGCGGCTGCTGGGTGATGAGGCTGTACGGCCCCGTCGCCCGTGCGTGCACCTTGTCGTCCACAAGGTGGTGAAGCTTCAGCATGTAGAGGTAGCCGACCGTGACCGACTGCTCGAACGCCTCGCCGGTGCGGCCGTCGTACAACACGCTCTTGCCCGTTTCGCTCTCGCCGGCCTCGCGGAGCGCTTGCTTGATTTCCTCCTCGGTCGCCCCGTCGAAGACCGGGGTGACGGCCTTGAAGCCGAGCTTCGAGGCCGCGTAGCCGAGGTGGGTTTCGAGAATCTGGCCCACGTTCATCCGGCTCGGCACGCCGAGCGGGTTGAGCAGGATGTCCACCGGCGTGCCGTCCTTGAGGAACGGCATGTCTTCTTCCGGCAGCACCTTGCTGATAACGCCCTTGTTCCCGTGGCGGCCGGCCATCTTGTCGCCGACGCTGATGACCCGCTTCGTCGCCACGTACACCTTGACCATCTGCTGCACGCCGCTCGGCAGCTCGTCGCCGCGCTTGAGGCTGTTCAGCTTGCGGTCTTGCTCGTCGATAAAGAACTGAATCCGCTCCCAGTGACGGCCGTGAATCTTGTTCGCCGACTTGGCCTTGTCCGGCGTGCGGATGTCGAGGTTCTCGATCTTGAACGCCTTCGCCTGCTCGGCGACGACGGTGTCCTCGTCCTTCTCACTGGCCAGCGCCTTGCCGGTGTTCGGGTCCTTCAGGTCCTTCTTTTCCAGCACGTCGCCGAGCGCCCCGATGAACTCGCGGAACTGGCTGGCGATCTTCTCGGCGTACTCGCCGTTGATCCGCTTCTCTTCCTTCGCCAGGTCCTTGCGCTCGTCTTCCGTCATGCTCGCCCGGCGGCTGAAGCGGTGCGTGCCAATCACGATGCCCTCGATGCCCGACGGCACTTCGAGGCTGTCGTTCTTCACGTCTTCGCCGGCCCGGCCGAAGATCGCGTGCAGCAGCTTCTCTTCCGGCGTCAGTTCGCTGCGGCTCTTCGGCGACACCTTGCCGACGAGCAAATCGCCCGGCTTCACGAACGTACCGACCTGGACAATCCCCGTCTCGTCGAGGTTCGACAGGGCCTTCGGCGAGACGTTCGGGATGTCCCGCGTGAACTCCTCCTTGCCGAGCTTCGTCTCGCGGATTTCGATGTCGAATTCCTCGATGTGCAAGCTCGTGTAGGTGTCGTTCTTCACCAGCCGTTCGCTGATGATGATAGCGTCCTCGAAGTTGTAGCCTTCCCACGACTGGAACGCGACGAGCACGTTGCGGCCGAGGGCCAGTTCGCCCTGGTGCGTGGCGGCCCCGTCAG
>JBBQCQ010000112.1:0-8723 GCA_038318835.1 Gemmatales bacterium
GCTCGGCGGTGGCCGCACCGATTCCCGGCAGTGTGGTGAGCCACTTTGCATCCTGCCGGTGGATCGCCTCGGCGATATCCCGGGTTCCCCGGCTCATCGCCCGCAGGGCCTTCTTCACGCCGATCTTGTCCACGGTGCAGAACAGGTCGAAGAAGTCCAGTTCCATCTCCGTCAGGAAGCCGATCTTCCGCGGCACGAACCGACTGCCCGACTGATTGCCTTCGAGGTATTCGCTGACGTGGAAGACGACTTCCTGGCCGACCTTCATCTGTAACACCCGCCGCACCGTCTCGGGCACGAGTACCTGATACTCGAACGGCCCGACCGCCACGCGGACTTCGTCGTCGAGTACGCGGACCAGGGTGCCGGTCAACTTCGTCATCATGGTCGAATCTTCCTAAGCAGCGTCTTCATCGCCGAGTAACGCTTTGAAGTTCACGCCGGTGTGCAGGGCCGACGGCGGTCCGCCGCGGCGGGCGGGATTGCCGATGAAGTAGTGGCACAAGGCAATCGCCATCGCGTCGGCCACGTCGTGCGGTTCGGGTGGGTGGGCCAGGTTGAACTCGCGCATGATCGCGTACTGCATCTGTTCCTTGCTCGCCCGGCCGCTGCCGGTAACGGTCTTCTTCACCCGCGTCGGGGCATAGCTCAACACCGGCAGGCCGCGTTGCCCGGCCGCGAGGAAGTACACCCCGCGCGCGTGCCCCATAAGGATGGCCGTCCGCGGGTGGTCGTAGTGGGAATACAGTTGTTCCACCGCCACCACGGTCGGCCGCCACTGGTCGAAAACTTCGATGATGGAATCGTAAATCGTCGTGAGGCGTTTCGCCATGTCAGCAGTGTCGCGCGCGTCGGTGGTGCGAATGACGCCGGCTTCGCAAAGCGTGGGGCCGGCGGCGGTCGGTTCGAGAACGGCGTACCCGGTCACTTGCAAGCCGGGGTCGATGCCGAGGATACGCATGGGCGAAAGTCCAGAAGAATGATTCACCGCAGAGAGTACGTGAGGGCACGAGAGGAAAACCAAGGAGAGAGTTTGAGAAGGGTTTTTCCGCTCCTTTCTCTCTTCTTTTCTCATGTGCCCTCACGTGCCCTCTGCGGTGAATCCGGTTTTCAGCCCACTCGCCAGGTGGTGCCGGCGGGGCGGTCTTCGAGCGTCACGTTCAACTCCGCGAGCCGCTTCCGAATCAGGTCGGTCTGGTCGAACAGCGACTTCTTCGTCGGGTCGGCCTTGTCGGCGATCCCCTTC
The DNA here is from genome assembly GCA_038318835.1 of Gemmatales bacterium. GTDB lineage: Bacteria > Planctomycetota > Planctomycetia > Gemmatales > Gemmataceae > Limnoglobus. Next base: position 1,247 of record JBBQCQ010000112.1, read on the forward strand.
GCGGTCGCTCGCAGGTTGTTCCGCAACTCGATGAGCAAGCCCATCAGACCGGCCACGAGGTTGTCGTCACCGCCGAGCTTCGTGGCTTCCGGCCTCTGTTGGAACAGGCCGAGGAGGGTGCCGAGTTCCTTCATCAGCACAGCCCCTTCCACGAACAACGCCACGCTCCGCTCGTCGCGCTGCGTGATGGCCTCTTCGAGGCGGTGCAGGTCGGCCGCGCGGTTCAACGACGTGACCAACTCGAACAGCACGCCGACCGCGCCGCCGGTGTTGAAGTCGTCGTTCATGTGCTCGGCGAACCGCGTCATGTACTCGGTCAGGTCCACCGTCAGCGTCCGGGCCACATCGGCCTTCAGCGGGTCGTAGAAGCTCCGCCCGGTGATCCGCTGGAACCGCTCGGCGAACCGCACGAACGTGTCGAACGCCTTCCGCGAATTTTCGATCGCCGACGGCAACGGTTCCGTCTTCGGATCCCAGGTGCCCAGGTCGATCGGCGAGCGGTAGTGCGTGCTGAGCAGGAAGAACCGCAACAGTTCGCCACTCACGCCACGCTCGAAGGCGTCGGCCACGTTCAGCACGTTGCCGAGCGAGCCGGACATCTTGTCTTCCTTGCCGTCCGGCGTGCGGAGTTTCAGCAGGCCGTTGTGCATCCAGACCTTCGCGAACGGCTTGTCGGTGGCGCTCTCGCTCTGGGCGAGTTCGTTCTCGTGGTGGGGGAACCGCAGGTCGAGGCCGCCGCCGTGGATGTCGAGCGTGTCGCCGAGCAACTTCTGGCTCATGACGCTGCACTCGATGTGCCACCCCGGCCGGCCCGGCCCCCACGGCGAATCCCACGTCACTTCCTTCGGTTCGCCCGGCTTCGCCCCCTTCCAGAGCGCGAAGTCGCCGGGGTTCCGCTTCTTGCCGCTCACCTCGCGGCCGGCCCCTTCGAGTTGCTCCGGGTCGAAGCCGCAGAGCTTGCCGTAGTCGTTGTCCTTCGACACGTCGAAGTACACATCGCCGTTGGCCGCGTAGGCGTGCCCCTTCTCGATGAGCTTCGCCATCATCGCGATCATGCCATCGATATGCTCGGTCGCCTTCGGAAACTGATCGACGCCGGTGACGTTCAGCTTCTTGAGGCAGTCGAAGTAGTCGGCCGTATTCCTCGCGGCCAACTCCGGTACGGTCGTCTTGAGCTTGTCCGCCCAAAGAATGAGCTTATCGTCCACGTCGGTGATGTTGACCACCCACGTGACCTTGTAGCCGAGGTACGTGAGGTAGCGCTTGACCGTGTCGAAGATGACCGGCCCGACCATGTGCCCGATGTGGCTGGGCTTATACACCGTCGGCCCGCAGACGTACATCGTGACCACGTCGCCGGGCTTCTTGGGGAAAGCTTCCTTCTTGCGCGTCAGCGTGGAGTAAACTTGTAGCGACATCCTGGTCTCTCAGTATTGTTCAAAATCATGTGGCCACAGATGAACACGGATAAAAATCAAAATATGATTTCATTTTTGATCTGTGTTCATCCGTGTTCATCTGTGGCCAATTTCTGTTGAATGAGCACGACGGCGTGGACGGCAATCGCCTCGCCGCGGCCGATGTGGCCGACCTTCTCGCCGGTCTTGGCCTTCACGTTCACCGCGTCTGGCGGCAGACCCACCAGGGCGGCCACGCTGTCGCGGATCGTCGACTTCGCCGGGCCGAGCTTCGGCTCCTGGGCGAAGATCGTGATGTCGAAGTTGACCGGCTGCCAGCCCAACTGGTTCAGGCGGTCAATGGCCCCGGCCAGGAACAGCTTCGAGTCGGCGTCCTTCCATCGCGGGTCGGTGTCCGGGTAGGCGTCGCCGATGTCGCCGAGGCCGGCCGCCCCCAACAGGGCGTCCGTCACGGCGTGCAGCACCGCGTCGGCGTCCGAGTGGCCGGCCAGCCCCTTCGCATGTTCGATTCGCACGCCGCCGAGGAGGAGCGGACGCCCCTCGACAAGCCGATGCGAATCGTGGCCGGAACCGACGCGAATCACGGGAGCCTCCTGTGCGCCATTTTACAGACTCCAGTCGTCACGAAACTAGTTCGTCTCGCCGCGGCCGGCGTCGGCGGCGTAGTTCTCGTACCGCATGTACTCCTTCAGATACGTCAGCATCACCTCGCCCGTCGGGCCGTTCCGCTGCTTGGCGATGATGACTTCCAGCACGTTGTCTTCGGTCGCGCCGTCGAACTTGCCGGGGCGGTGCAGGATCATCACCGTGTCGGCGTCTTGCTCGATCGACCCCGACTCGCGCAGGTCGCTCAATCGCGGCTTGTGGTCTTGTCGGTCTTCGCTCGCCCGATTCACCTGGGCCAGCGCGATCACCGGGAGGTGCAGCTCCTTCGCCAGGAACTTCAACCGCCGGCTGATCTGCGCGACCTGTTCTTGCCGTGGGTCGCGGCGGTTTTCCGGCTCGATCAGTTGCAGGTAGTCGATGATGACGAGTCGGAGTCCGTGCTTCATTTTCAGTCGGCGGGCGTTGGCCGCGATGCGGAGCATGGTCTGGGCGGGCGTGTCGTCGATGAACAGCTTCACCGGGTCGCGCGGCGTGCCGCGGAGCTGGTCGCCGGCTTCCATGAGGCGTTGCGTGTCGAGGCTGTTGAGCGTGCCCTTCCGCAGTTTGAAGCTGTCCACCCGCGACTGGCACGCGAGCAGCCGCTCGGCCAACTCGACGCGGGCCATTTCCAGGCTGACGAAGAACACCGGCATCTTCTCGTCCACGACCGCGTGCCGGACCATGTTCAGGGCGAACGCCGTTTTCCCGACGCCGGGGCGGGCGGCGAGGATGACGAGTTCGTTCTCGTGCAGACCGGCCGTAAGGTTGTCGAGGTCGATATACCCGGTCGGCACGCCAACTTCCGACAGGTTGCCGGTCGATCGCGCGTCGATGCGGTCGAACGCCTCCTTCATGGCGTCGTTGAGCGTCTTCAGTTCGCCGACGGTGCCCTTCTCCGCGATCTCCAGGATGCGCCGCTCGGCCGTGCCGAGGAGTTCGTCGGCCGGCATGGTGCCGTCGTAGGCGTCGCGAAGCAGTTCCGTGTTCGCGTGAATCAGACTGCGGATGATCGCCTTCTCGCGGACGATCTTGGCGTAGTACTCGACGTTCGCAGCCGTCGGGGCGGCGTCCCACAAGTCCGCAAGGTAGAGCGCACCGCCGATGTCCTCGACCTGCTTGCGCTGCTTGAGCACCTCGAACAAGATGACCGTGTCGACCCGCTTCCCCTCGTTGTAGGTATCGACGACGGCCTGAAAGATCTTCTGGTGCGCGTCGAAGTAGAAGTTGTCGGCCCGCAGGATTTGCTGCACTTCGTTGAGGACGTCGTTATCGCGGAGGATGCTGCCGAGGACGCCCATCTCGGCTTCCTTGCTCTGCGGCGGCACGCGGTCGGGCAGGATGACGTCGGACATGGGCAGCGGCCTACAGGCGAGGGGGTCGGGGCACAGGGAGTTATCCGCCGGGCGGTGGTCGTTTGTCAACTGCGGGTTCGCGACCCCCCGACCCGTCGTTTTGCATTTTTCATTTCGGCGTTTTGCGTTGGTGTGTCGTCATGGCCCGATCAATTCCAAACGACGAAATGAAAAATGCAAAACGCAAGAAGCCCGTGGGGCATCCCCCACGGGCTTCGGTCGGTCGCGGTACGCCCTACTTCTTCGCCGGCGGCACACCTTGCTTGATGCCGACAACGATGAGCTGAATCTTCGACTCGATGCCGTAGCCGAGGTTCAGCGGCACGTCGGAGATTGTGTTCGCTTCCTTGATTGGGTGTTCGAGCTTGACCATGGTCGGCTCGATGCCGAGGTTTTTGCCCTTGAGCAGCTTGCTGATCTCGATCGCACCGATCGACCCGTACAGGTGGTCGTCGTCGGTAGCGTTGGCCTCGATGGTGAACGACCCCATGCGGGCGAGTTGTTCGGCCAGAACCTTGAGGTCGGCCACGCGAGCCTCGCGAGCCTTGTTCACCTTGATCTTGTAGCCTTCGAGCCGCTTCAGGTTGTGCGCGTCGGGGATGACGGCCAGACCGTAGGGCACGAGGTAGTTGCGGCCGTAGCCGGCCTTCACTTCGACCAGGTCGCCCTGCTTGCCGAGGTGCGTGACATCTTCGATCAGCACGAGTTGCATGCCGCCGTTGGCACCCTTCAGCACCTGTTTCCGCTGGCGGATTTTCTTCTGCGGCAGCGTCTTCTCGGCGGTCGTCTTCGTGGCGGGCTTTTTCGCGGTGGTTTTTGCCATGATGGTAGTCTCGGCGCGTGTCCCCGCGTCGGCGGGTTAGGGACGAAGGGGTGTGTCCCAGGCGGTAGTGAAGGAACAAAAATCCGGGGCCGACCCCGCGGCCCCGGTGTTTCGGATGATCGTGATCGCCCGTTAGAACGGGATGTCGCCGCCGCCCTCGTCGCCGGGGCCGTCGTCGGGCGGTTGTTGCGGCGGCGGCGTGAAGCCCTTGCTCGCTGGGCGACCGCCGGGCGATCGCGCCGCGGGGGCGGGCATGTCGTCCATTCCGCCTTCATCACCGCCCATTCCACTACCACCCCCGCCCGGCCCACCGGCCTGCCGCGGGTCGAGCAGTTGGAGCGTTTCGACCACGATCTTGTGCTTGGTCCGGTTCTGGTTGGTCGTCTTGTCTTGCCAGGTGTCCAGGTGGAGGCGGCCCTCGACCATGATCTGCGTGCCCTTGTGGCAGCGGTCGCGGACCAGGTCGGCGAGTTTGCCGAACTCGCCGCGATTGAACGCCTCGCAGTCGATGAACATCGGCTCATCTTCCCACTGGCCGGTCTGGGTGTTCTTCTTACGGTTGGTGACGGCGAAGCCGAACTTCGCCACCATGCCCCCGTTCGTGAACGCCCGCGTCTCCGGGTCGCGGGTCAGTCGGCCGATCAACATGACCTTGTTAAAGTTCGCCATGGCGAACCCTCGTGTGACCGCCCCCGTTGCTGTAGCGAAAGCGAAGTTGCTGTCGTGTGATTGAGGCGGGGTGCCAGTCATCTGCGAAGTTGCCAAATTGCAACCCCGCGGGCAAGGTCAGTTGCGGATTTACTCCGGCTTTTCGTCCCGGTCGCGGCGGGGGCCACGGCCGCGGGGCGGGGCACCAACCGGGGGGCCGTTGAGGTTCGGCGGCGGGGCTTCAAAGTTCTCGCCACGGGACAGCGGGTCGTTGCTGATGATTCCTTCGCCGAGCGCGGCCTGATCGTCTTGCATGCTCTTCAGCGCGAACCGGCTGCCGTCGCTCTTGGCCACGTCTAGCACCGTGTCGGCCCACTTCGGTTCGATATTGATGGTCATGTGCCGGATGAGGCTCTCGTTCAGCCGCAGGTCGGCTTCGAGTTCGATCTGCTTGGTCGATTCCATCTTGTAGTAGACGATGTAGAAGTACGCCTTCTTCTGCTTGTTGATGGGGTACGCGAGCTTGCCGTTCTCGTCCCACGGGCGTTCGACGACGATTTCCGCGCCATACTTTTCGAGGTTGGTGCGAAGGCCGCCACGGATGGCGTCGCCCTCGGCCGAGACCTTTGTGGAATCGAACGCGTACAGGGTTTCGTACAGGACAACTGGCATGGAGGAAAACCTTAATGGAAGTCTTGCGGCCGCTTTGGTTCTCTCAGGAACACCCTGAGGACCCCGACCCTTACGAGGCGGGGAGCGGTCACAAATCAAATCAGTTCAAAATTAAAAGTTCAAAGTTCAAAAATCAAGAAGGCGGTGACTCGTTCGACGGTGGCGTCACGTCCGGCTTCTCTTCCTTCTTGTCTGATCTTTGAACTTTTAATTTTGAACTTTGAACTTTGTCTTTCTTCTCGCCCGCGTTCGCCACGTTCATCGAGGCCTCAAGTCCCTTGCGGAGCCAGTGCAGCACGGCCCCCGCGGCCTTCGCCACTGCGTCTTCGACGGCCGCTCGTTCGCCGGGCTTGAACTTCGACAGCACGAAGTCCACTGCCTCGCCGGCGTCGGGTTGGCCGACACCGATTCGCAGCCGGGCGTAGGCGTCGGTGCCCAGTTGCTCTTGAATGTTCCGCAGACCGTTCTGCCCGCCGTGGCTGCCGTTGGCCCGCAACCGCAGTTTGCCGAGCGGCAGGTTGAAGTCGTCGCTGATGACGAGCAGGTTTTCTAGCGGCACCTTGTAGAAGTCTGCCACCGCCCGCACCGCCCGGCCGCTCAGGTTCATGAACGTCTCAGGCTTGACGAACAAAACCTTCTCGCTGCCCTCGGTCGCCTCCGCGATCAACGCCTGAAACTGCTGGCGGAACGGCCCGACGCCCGGCCCGCCGGCGAGGTAGTCGATGACCTCAAAGCCGACATTGTGCCGGGTGCCGGCGTACTTCGCACCAGGGTTTCCAAGGCCGACGACGACTTTCATGTAGTCGTCATTCGTTATTGGTCATTTGTTGTTGGACGGTCATCGCGGCCGGATGGCCCACCAATAACAAATGACGAATAACCAATGACTATTCCTCCTCGTCTTCCGCCTTCTTTTCCTTCTTGATGACTTCGGGGCCGCTGCCGGCCGCGTCCACTGGAGTCGTCGGCGGCACGATCGATTCCGCGCCCGGCAACTTCAGTTGGATGACCACAGCTTCCTGCGGTTCCAGCACCTTCACGCCCTCGGGCAGCGTCAGTTCCTTCACATGGATCGGTTGGCCGAGGGTCAAGTTCGTGATGTCGATGGTGATGTCGTCCGGGATGGCCGTCGCCAGGCACTCGATGTGCAGTTGGTGGAACGGTTGATCCAGCACGCCGCCGCCCATGCTTTTCGGGGCGTTCTTGGTCTTCACGGGCACCGTCACCTTCACCTTGTCGTCCTTCGAGATGCGGGTGAAGTCCACATGCATCATCTCGCTGCCGAGGTGATCCCACTGGAGTTCGCGGATCAGCACCGTCTCGGTCTTGCCGCCGACGGTCAGGTCGAGAACGCGAGCGTGCAGGGTGATGATCGCCCGGTGCAGTTCCTTGGCGTTCACCGTGACGGCGACGTTGTCTTGCTTGTGCCCGTAGATGATGGCCGGGATGAGGCCCTTCTTGCGGAGCTTCTGGGCAACGCGGGAGCCAGTCCCGATCCGCGGCTCGGTGGCCAGCGCGACGGTTTGCGACATGCTGTGTGATCCTTGCGGCCGCTACTCTCGCGGGAACAATCCCCACTACCCTGGCTGTGCCGGACATTCGGAACGGAGATTATGCGGCGCGGGTGGGGAACCGGCAAGAAGACGGAGAAGAGAATTGACCACAGATGAACACAGATAAAACCAGAAGCAAATTCAGTTTGGGAAACATGATCCGGTGGTCTTTTGAAATGATTTCTGGTTTTATCTGTGTTCATCTGTGTTCATCTGCGGTCAATTCTCGGCCCGCACCGACTGCCCGATGACCCGGTCGAAGGCGACGACCGTGCCGGCGACCGTCGCTCGCACTGGCAGAGCCGGGGCCACCTCCCGCCGCCGCACCAGGGCGTCGAGTCGGTCGGCGGACAGCCCGGCCAGTTC
>JBBQCQ010000113.1:0-8723 GCA_038318835.1 Gemmatales bacterium
CCCAGGTGTCGCGGTCGCGTAATGCCCGAACGAGGCCGGGGACCGCAGTCTCGGCCGCCGACTCGCCGATCTTGCCGAGGGCTTCGGCCGCTTTCGCCCGCACGCGGTCGCTGCTACTCGTCAGCGATTTCACCAAGGCCGGCGCGGCGGCGGTGGCGGCGTGGCCGATGGCTCCCAGAGCTTCGGCCGTCTGTGCCCTCAGGAGCGCGTCGGAACTTGTCAGCCCTTCCGTCAGCGAATCGGCCGCGGCACCGTCGAACGTGCCGATGCGGCCGATGGAGGCAATCGCCGCCTCGCGGACCTGCGGCTCCGGGTCGTTCAAGAGCGACACCAGCTCGGGCATCGCTCGGTGGGCCACTTCCTTGAACTCGCCAAGCGCACGAGCGGCGGCGGCCTTCACGGCCGTGTTCGGGTCGGTCAACTTCGCCGCCAGGGCAGGTACCGAGTCGGGGTGGCCGATCTGCCCAAGGGCTTCGGCCGCGCGGCACTGCACGGTTTCATCGGTGTCGCTCAGGCGTTCGACGAGATCGGCCGAAGCGATCGCGGCCGCGGCACCGATGTGCCCGAGTGCCGTGGCGGCGGCGACGCGGACGGCCGCCGACTCGTCTGCCAGCGCTGCCCGCAGAGCGCCGATGGCCGTCTCGACCGCATCGGCGGCCTCGGTGGCGACCGTAACCCTGCGACGGCCGAAGAACCGCCAACGGAATCGCCGACGGGCGAACGGAGCGACGGGGACGCGGGAGCGTCGCTGAGCCAGGTGCGACGCCGGCCCGGCGAGCAGGCCCAAAGCTTGGACCACCTCCTGCCGCACGAGATCGCTGGCGTCGGCCGTCAGCCTCACCAGGTCCGGCATCGCCTCCAGGGCGTGCAATCGCCCAAGGGCCGCGATGGTAAGGGCACGCACGCCTTCGTGGGAATCGTGCAGGTGTTCCCGAAGAGTGGGGATCGAGTTCGGACCGAGGGCGGCGATGACAAGCGGGAGTTGTTCGCGCTGCTCGCGGTTCATGGCTGTGAGCGTGCGCAGCGAGGCGAGCAACGGGCGGACCACGCCGACCCCGTACTGCGGCAGCGAGTTGCGGGCACGTTCCTGGATCGGCGGGTGCGGACTCCAGAAGTCCGCAATGGCGGCCGTCAGCGCCTGCCCCTGTCGAATGGACGCGAAGATCTGCTGAAGCAGGATGACTGTGAAGAACGTCTTGAAGGCTACCAGCATCGCCGCAGCTGGCCAGTACTTTTGCTGGACGTGTGTAATGTTCAGAAGGCCGCGGGCCGACGCCAAATCGAGAAAATCGACCAACTGATACAGGTTGACGACCGAGTACGCCAAAAAGTCGATGTACCCGAAACTCGCCCGGTCCAGGGGCATCACGTACCAGTTGCGGCCGAACGACTCGGACAGGCCGAAGTTCAGCAGGGCGAAGCCGCCGATGACGCCGCCCGCCGCCGCTGCCAAGAGCAGGACGCCGACGCGGTCGCCGTAGCGGATCAGGTTAACCGCGAGTTCCTGCCCCTTCATCGGGTTGTGGACCGCCTTGTAACCGCGTTCCACGTCGAATCGTTCCAGGTCGATCGACATGTACGCGAAGCAGGTGACGACACCCATGAACACCGTCGCCGCCCCGCACATGCTCGCCACTACGGGCACAGACTCGGCCGCAACCAGACCCGCACCGATCAGGCTCAGTTCCAGCAGCGCGAACAGCTTCCACGACAACCCGGAGAAGAGGAGATCCCAACTGCGGAAGCCGACGCGGACGCACCCGCGGATGATCGAGCTCAGGGTGCGAACGATGAACCCGATGATGCCGACGTAATAGAGCAGGCCCGCGAGGAGGACGATGCCGAGGAGAACGAGCAGGATGAGGTACGAAGATGGGAACGACCGGACGCGGGCCAACAAGCTCAAATCGGTCGAGATATAAATTTGCGGGACCATGGTTCTCGTCCGGTTCGTTAATTGACTTGGCAGGTGCCATGAAAAAGAGCGGAGGGCCGTGGCCCTCCGCTCCGCGAATTCTCGCTGGCTTCACTTTAGACCGGGTCGCGTCTGCCCGTCGCCAGCAGAACCAACCCGGCAGCAACGGCGATCCCGCCAATGACCGGCGGGACGAATACGTACTTTTCCTTGTCCGCACTGACCTGGATCGGGCCGGCGTCCACGACCTTCTCCCGCGACACGTAGCTGAAGCCGCCGTATCCCAGGGCGAGCGCGCCCAGCACGATCAGGATGATGCCGATGAGTCGCATGATGAGTTCTCCTCTAGGAAGGCCATGGGCCGGTGATTAGACCAGGTTTTGATTCTTGAGGCGGTTGACCACGCCGGCCGAACCCGAATCGACGGTCGTCTTGATGAGGTTCGGCACTTCGGTGTGAATGTTGTCGCGGAGCGACTGCGATGCGGTCTTCCAGGCTTCCTCCGCCAGTTGCGTCAGTTCCTGGCGAATATGGGTCCACACGCCATCGAGCAAGCCCGGCTCGCGGGGCGGGGGCGAACTGGACGGCACCGGGTCGGCAAACCGTTGGGCCGCCGAGGTCATCTCGGCGGTCGCACTGGGGGCACGTCTGCCGAACGCAATCAGGCCGACCACGAATCCGGCAGCGGTGGCTGCAAGGACCGTTTCCCACGGGTTCTCGCGAATCTTCTTGGTGAAGTCGAGTTGCTCCTTCATCACCTCGCCGACTGAAGTCAGCGAGTCCTTGACTGTGTCGCTGAGCGCACCGGGGCCGGTGGCCACGATGTCCTTGACGGCCGCGACGGTGTTCGTGATCGTGTCCGCGGCAGTTTGCACGGTGCCCATCACCTGGCTTTCCAGGGCCGCGACTTTATCCGACAGAGCGTCGCGGGTCTGGGCCATCTCGCGCTCGATCTCTTCGGGCGTTCGCTCGGCCGGGGTCGGGGGGGTTATTTGTGGGTCCATGTCAGGTTCTCCTTGGCGGCCGTGAGGGTCTTGTCGGGCAGGGGGTTGAAGCTGTTCATGACGCGCTTGCTCGCCAGAGCGAGGGCGGCACCGATGCCGAGGAACACGAGGCTGATGATGCCCCACGAAACCCACATTTGCAGGCCGAGTTGTTCGTGAAGCAGGTACACGATGGCCGTGATGAGGCCAATCGCCCCGACGATCAGAGCGGCGATTCCTACGCTGCCGTACTCGGCGGCCTGGATCGACTTTTTCAGGTCTTCTCGAACCTCGCTCTTGAACATTTCCATCTGCTGACGGGCGAGCGTTTTGCCGTCGTCGAGGATGCCGCTGATGAGCGTCGTGATGCTGCCCGAGTTGGCGGCAGCGGCGTCGGGCGTGGTGGCTTCGGGTGTGTTCATGGTGGCCGGCATGGGGTAAAACCTCCGCGAGGATGAACCGACCTAAAGCAACCGATGTGCCAAATCTGCAAGCAGGCGAGATTCGGCGTCGGGTCCGCGATCTTCGATGCTTCTCGCTGGTCTGGGGATAGTAGTTGAGAATGTGGCTTCCCAATCCTCGACCCCGATTAGCCTTGCCAGCTCTGCCAGACTGCGGCTCGACTGCGGGTGATGTGAACTTGTTGATCGACCCGCAGGACCCAGCCGACGGGCAGGAAGTGACGGACGCCATCGGGACTGTCCTGCAGGGTCAGTTGCAGGGTCATGCCGTCGAGATTGTCCACGACGCCGACCCGTTGGCCGCAGGCGGAGATGACCTCCATGCCGGGGCGGATGCCCGAGACACCGACTTCGGGCACCGGTTCGCCGAGGCCGGCCGTCTCTTTCAAGTAGTCCAGAGCACTTGCGACGGAATCGGATAGGAACAACATGGGGCAACCTCGGGTGATGAGATGAAAGGTGTCCCCCGAAGTCGAAGCAGGTGAAGTGCCGTTGGCTGAGAACCACCGCCGAGAGATGGGCGAATCCGACCGTGTCGGGATCGGTCGCGGCCGTTTCGCGGGCGAGAAGGGATGGCCCGATTGTGTCGGCCGACCTACTCCGACGTTTTGTCGGGCACGAGCACAGCCTTCAGTCGGCGGACGGCTCGCAGGTACCGCATACTCGCGGCCGCCTCGGTCAGCTTCAGAGCGGCCGCGACTTCCTGGTTCGACAGCAGTTCGTGGTGCCGCATCAGGATCATCTCGCGGTCGTCGTCGTTCAGCGTGTTCACGGCGTCGGCCAGCTTCCGTTGCAGTTCCTTCTGAATCGCCTCGCTCGCTGGCGTGCGCTCGAGATCGACAAACTGCCCGGCGAGCGACGCCGACGATTCATCGGCCCACGCCGGCCGGTCGATCGTCTGTTCCTTGTCGATGCTGCGCCGCTGGGCCAGTCGATGGCGGCGGTGGGTGTCGATGATGCGATCGTGGGCCAGGTGCCGCAGCCAGAGGTGGAACGGCATGTCGGGCTTTTTCAGGTACTCGGTCAGCCGCTGGTTGGCTTCAAGGAGCACATCCTGAACGATATCCGAGGCGTCCACGCGCTTCGCGAGGGCCGGGTCGAGCCGCAGCCCGATCATCCGCCGGAGCGGTTCGCGGAATTCGCCGAGGAGGGCGTCGGTCGCGCCGAGCGTCTTCCGCTCCGCGTCGGCGAGTAACTTATTTGTCTGTTCGGGGGTGGGCCACATGAAGAGATTGTAGTCGAAGTGCTAGCGAAAGAACTCCGCGACGGGGCAAGAAAAGCCGGGCCGGGCGGCGCCGCCGGCGAGCGTCAGTTTTTCCAGCACTGCGGTTGCCATCACGATCTCCTGTCGGGGGCTCAACGTACCAGAACCGACGCCAAATTGTAGGAGGAATCGCCGCCGCTTCGTGTTACGCTGGCGACATTCCCTCCCACTCACGGTGCCCCATGCTTCCTCTCCGACTCGCGGCCGTTCTTGCTCTCGTCTTGCTTCTGCCGGCTGCCCGGGGCGAGGACTTCAAACCCGATGCCGGGTTCACCGCCCTGTTCAACGGCACCGACCTCACCGGCTGGAAGAAGACGAAGGGCGGCGACTCGCTCGACGGCAAGACGGAAGCCTACGACAAGCGGTTCACGGTCGCCGACGGAACGCTGGTGATCGACCCGAAGGTGAAGGGGGACGTTCACATCGAGACGCAGAAAGCGATGCCGAAGGAGGTTCACATCCGCTTCGAGTTCAAGGCCGGCGCGAAGTGCAACAATGACCTGTTCCTGCACGGCACCAAGTTCGACATCTCGAAGGCGAACGTCAAGGAACTGAAGGAGGACACCTGGCAGACACTCGACGTGATCGTGAAGGCGAACAAGGCCGAGTTCCAGCTGGATGGGACGACGGTGAAGACGCTGCCGACGAAGGGGGAGCCGACGGCGTTGCGGATTCGGGCCGAGTTTGGCGGCCTGACGGTCCGCAAATTGCAGATGCACGAGGGGAAGTGACCGATCTGCCCTCTCACCCGGAGCCTCCCGTGCCGCGTTACACTCTCGAAAGCATCGTTCTGGTGATGCTCGTCATCTGGCTGCTCGGCTGGCTGGTCGTGCCGATTGCCGGCGGCCTCGTTCACCTTTTGCTCGTCGTCGTGCTCATCGTCGTGCTGTTGCGGGTGTTTCAAGGCCGCTCGGCCCTGCCGTAATCAGCCCCAGGCTTTCACGTCCAGTTGTCGGACTTCGCCGAGGGCGAGTTCTTCCTCCCCGACGAGCAGCACCTTCCCGCCCACGCAGCGGGTGGGTCCGGCGTCGGGGTTGATGTGATCCGTCTCGGTTCCCAACAGGAAAACATCCTCCGCATCGGACCCTGGGTAGACCAGCGGCAGCACGGCCGCGCACTCGCCGCCATCGGCGAAGCGGATGCGGGCCGGGCGATAGGCGTTCTCCAACAAGCGAGTGGACGGGGCGAGCGTGACGCGGGTGAGGTGCTCGAACGGTAGCCACACGTACCGCCCGCCGACGAACGCTTCCAGCACCGAGGCGAAGCGATCGTCGGCATCCCGCAACCCATCGAACGGCCGGCCGTCGAGGTGGCCGAGGATGTGCGGCGAGGCGTGGTCGGCCCGGTCGATGAAGTCGATCGCGCCCGCGGGGCGGCTCTGACGAAGGGCACGAATGGCTTGCCAGCGGCGGCGAGCATGACGGGGTACCGCGGCCGCGAAGGCCGGGCGGCGTCCGCGTTCGCGAGCAGCGGCACACCGCACGACACGGCGATACCACGCTCGCGACGCCGGCCAGGTCGGGTCGGGCGAATGGACGGCGTTGAGGGTGGCCCACGCTTCGCCGAATAGGTTCGCGACGAGTTGCAACTCGAACAAGAACAGTTGAGCGGCTGCGTCGTTGGGCCGTTCGGCGGCCACCTTATCTTGCAGGGCGAGGGCATCGCGAAGGCGGAATTCGGCGAGGGCGGTTTGCGGTGTCATGAGTGGGGCATTGTAGGAACCCCGCCGTGACCTTCGGCCGCTCGGCCTTCAATCAAAGTGCCCGAAATCTGCAGCCGGCACTCACTCGGCTGCGCCCGGATCGGTGGGACCGGGGCAACCGTGCCGAGAGTTTCATCTGGTGCGGTTGTGCCGGCGAGCGCAACTCCTTCGCCGGGAGTACGCGGGGAGGAATTTCGCTCCTCGGGGGGTATTTCCCTCGGAGACTTGTCAGTCGCGTCGGCTAGAGTTAGCCGAAGGCGTCCAGTACCGGGATCGTCGGCGTTCGCTCATTGAGGCGAACACGACGAGCGAGAGCCAGGGTTGGCAGATTTCGGGGCGGCGCGGAAAACTGTTCCGCCCGCTCGCCCGTCTAAAACTCGACGGCTCACGCCGTACCTAACATCCATCAGCACCGTTGTTTTTGAGGATCGAACCATGGCTTCTCGGTTCGCTCGGTTCCGCGGCATGACCCGCCGCCTGCTCGCTCCCGACGCCAAGCCGCGAGCCGAGGGTCGACCGCGAGTCGTTCCCGAGTTCGTGCAACTCGAAGATCGCGCGACCCCAGCGACGTTCGTGGTCACGAACATTTTGGACAGCGTGACCGACCAGAGCGGCGGGCTATCCCTGCGGCAGGCGATGTTGGCGGCGAACAGCAACCCTGGGCACGACAACATCGTGTTCAACATCCCGATCAGCCCGTCGCTGCCGACCCTGCCCAACGACGCGACGATTCAGTATTTCCCGATCATCCTCGCGACCACGCTGCCCGACCTCACCGACCCGCAAGGTGTGACGATCGACGCGAGCACGCAACCGCGCGTGGATGTGGCCAGCACGCGGCCGCTCGTGCAACTGCTGCCCAACCCGAACCGCGGGGCGTTCCCGAACAGCATCGGGGCGTTCAACATCACCGGCCAGAACAACGTCATTCGCGGCTTCGTCATCACCGGCTTCCCCGGTTCGGCGATCAACCTCGTCGGCAACGGGGCGACCGGCAACGCAATCCTCGGCAACTGGATCAACACCGACATCACCGGCCTCAAGAGCTGGAACCAGGACCCGATCTTGCTGCAAGCTCGGCCGCCGGGCACCGATCCCGAACTGACCAACTCCGGCCCGGTTCGCGGCACCTCGGGCAGCGATACGAAGTTCGTCGTCTCGGGCATCACGATCATCGGCGGAGCGAGCAACAACATCATCGGCGGCACGACCGACGCGACCGGCAATCCGCTCATCGACGGCGGTGGCCAGATTATCGGGGCCGGCGGCAGCATCTTCCGGTTCAACAACGCGAACCCGGCGGGTGGCATCCCGATCACGGCCGACATCAACCGCAACATCATCTCAGGCACGCCGGAGTTCCGCAAGGATTACCTGCTCGCTCCGGACCTTGGCGGTCGGGAGCGGGACATCGCCGGGGCGGGCGTCGGCCCCGGCATCCGGATCATGGACCTCGGTACCCGTAACAACCTGATTCAGTCGAACTTCATCGGCACCGATATTACCGGCAACGGGGCCATCCCGAACCACAACGGTATCGAAATCTTCAACGGGGCGAGTAGCAATCTGATCGGCAACCCGGTCACGCCCGACAGTGCGAACCTGATCCGGTTCAACGACCACGACGGCGTGCGGATCGCGGACACACCGAATCCGTCGAAGCTGCCTCCACGGGGGGCGCCGACGCCGTTCGGCGAGGACGACGACTTCACTGCCCCGGTCTTCTACGACAGCTACTCGCCGAACTACTTCCTCGGTCAGTCGGCCAACAACGCCGGGCTGAGCATTGTCGACCTGGCCGCCACGCCGCCGCGGCGGAACACGCCAGGGGCACTCGCCAACCTGCCGAATATCAACCCGAACGACTTCGGTACCGCCCCGGTCACGGCCCGTGGCGCGGAAGTGCAAGTGGGCACGACGCTCACCCTCCGCGGGAGTAACCTGCTCGGCACTACGGCCGTCACGTTCTTCGCCACCGAGGATGGTACGTCGGTCGTGCAAGGCAAGTTCAAAGTGATTGACGACGCCACGGTCTCCGTCGTGGTGCCCGAAGGGGCCGTCACGGGGAACATCCAGGTGAGTTCGGCCGGGGGCGTGTTCCCAGGGGCCGGGCAAACCGTGCAACGGGTGGTCGTGCTGCCGGCCCCGGCTCCAGTCCTGACGAGCACCTCGACCTTTGCTCCCAGTTCGGGCGTGGCCGGGCAACTCGTCACGATCACGGGGAAGAACTTCGGGGGCACCCTCCAGGTCCTCTTCAACGGCCAGCCGGCCAGCCGGTTCACCGTACTCGACGTCGGCACGGCCACCGAGCGGATCGAAGCGATCGTGCCCATCGGTGCCACGACCGGCGCGATCACGATTCAAAACCCGATCGGGGCCGACGTGACGACACGGGCTT
>JBBQCQ010000114.1:0-8660 GCA_038318835.1 Gemmatales bacterium
GGCCTTCGGCCTGGGCTGACAGAACCGGTCTTTCAGGCCGGGAAACCCCGCTCCTTACCTCCCCGTCGAAAATGCTACTCCTCCCCCGCGTCCGCGTCCGCCTTCATCACCTCGCGCAACAGCACCGTCGCATAACTCCCGGCCGGCAGGCCGAACGTCAGCCGCAAATTCGCCCCTTCCCATGCGGCCGATAGGTCGTCCACATACACGAGGTTGTGCCGGCGGGTACCGCTCATCCACTTGCCGGGGCGGTCGAAACTCGTGGGCGTCAGGTCGTTCGCGGCCAGCACGGCTGCCTCTCGCTCGGCGGCGGTCCCCATGGCGGCGAACGTCTTCTTCCCGAACATCGGCCCGGCCGTCACCGTCTCGCGATTGTCGAATCGCGCTTGCTCCACCGGCACATCGTCGGCGTTGAAGATGCCGCCGAACGGCCACTTCATCATCACGTCGCCGGGTAGCACCGTGCGGAACAGGCCATCGGTCAGCCGACGGGAGAGGCAGTCGTTGAACAAGAGCGATTGCGCGGCCGAGAGGTACAACTTCAGGCGGAACGGCGGGGCGTTGAGGCGTTCGCCGCGGATCATGCGGAAGCCGTTGTCGGCCGTCTCGCCGTCGCGGCCGAACCGCTGCGGGCCGTAATAGTTCGGCAGGCCGAGTTCCCGCACGCGGTCGAGAATCGGTTGCACTCGCTCCGGGTTCACGGCCTCGCGAACAACGACCGTGAAGCGGTTGCCGCGGAGGTGGCCGGGCTTCAGTTTGTTCGTGTGCCGGGAGACGGTCAACACCTTCACGCCGTCGCCGTCGATCTCGTTCAACCGCGGCTCGGCGATCTTCGGAATCGACACCCATTGTCGCGTGACGGCGTGGCGGTCCTTCAACCCGGCCGTGCCGATGTCGTCGGCCGGAATGCCGAGGCGTTTCGAGAGTTGCCGGACGAAGTACTCGGCACTCAGGTCGCGCTTCTCGACCCAGAGGTAGACGTGGTCGCCGGTGCCGGACGGCTCGTAGGCGGGGATTTCCTCGACGGCAAAGTCGTCGAGTTCGACCTTGATCCGCCCGCCGACGCCCGGCAGGTCCGGCGTGAGCATCGGCGGCGAAAGTGCGGGATGGTTCATGCAGAGAAGTGTATCGAACGGCGTCAGAACGCCGCAATCGTCCAGTACGCCACCGCTGCCAGCACAGCCGCGCAGGGTACGGTGCTCACCCACGCCAGCAAGATTTCGCCGACCTTGCGCCAGTGCGCTTGCCGGGTGGCGGCCCCCATGCCGAACAGCGAGCCGACGCTGACGTGCGTCGTGCTCACGGGCAGACTGTGCAGGCTGGCCGTCGCCACCAGGGCGGCCGTCACGAGGCTGGCGGCCAACCCCTGACCGGGGTTCATGCCCGTAATCTTCTTGCCGAGCGTTTCTGCCACGCGGCGAACGTCCAGGAGTCCGCCGAGCGCGATCGCCCCGGCCACGATCAGGAACCCCTCGTACAGGCCCACCCCCGGCACCGCGAGCATCAGGGCGGCCATCTTCGGCGTGTCGTTCAGCCCACGGGCGAAGCTCGCCGCCCCAGCACTCAGCACGTGCAGCAAATCGAGCGTCGGCGTGCGGTGGTCCGGCGCGAGCCGCAGCATTTTGAGGAACAGGTATACCACGGCTCCCGCCACGGCCGCGACGACCGGGCTGAAGAACAGCGGGTAGAGGAAGTTCTTGCCGAGGGCCGCGAAGTGAACGTCGCCGCGGCCGGCCAACCCGGCTCCCAGCAGTGCCCCGACCAGGGCGTGTGTGGTGGACACCGGGAAGCCGAACCGCGTGGCGAAGAAACTCGTGACGGCCGCCCCGAGGGCGACGGCGCACACGAACTCCCGCGATGCAACGAGCGCATCCGGCACGACGCCCTTGCCGCCGAAGGCAATTCGCATCGCGTCGGGCAGGGCAAGTGCCGTCAGCGACCCGGCGAACGTGGAAGCCGTGCCCCACAGGGCAGCCTGTCGGAGCGTGGTGGTGCCGCTGCCGTACAGCGAGGCCACGCCTTTGAAGTTCGCGTTCGCCCCGTTGGTGAACGCGACAAAACCGACGGCGAAGAACAGGATGACGACGAGCATGAGTCCGAGTGGTAACGGTCACGGATCAACACAGATATTCCGAAAACGCATTCACCGCAGAGGGCACAGGAGGGCACGAGAGGAAAACCGAGGAGAGATTTCAAAAGCTGAATTCTGAACCTCTTCTAGGTCTTTCTCACGTGCCCTCTGCGGTGAAATGAGGTTTTGTTCTCTTCCGAGGATTCACTTCGCTTTGTTCTCCTTCGTCTCGGCGGGGTACTGCTTGAGCGAGGCGTATTCCTTCCACGAGCCTTCGTAGAGCCGCACATTTGGGTACTTCGCGACGTGCTTCAGGTAGAACCGCAGCAGGCTGCCCTCGCGGGACGTGCCGCAGTACACAAGGATGTCCTTGTCCGCGGTCAGGCCGGCGGCTGTCAGGGCGGCCTTCGTCTGCTCGAACGGCAAGAAGGCGTGTGTGTTGTCCGCCGCCATCAGCCGTGCCCAGTGGAAGCTGATCGCGCCGGGGATGTGCCCTTTCCGTAGCCAGATGTCGTCGTCGCCCACGTACTCGTTGTGCGGCCGGGCGTCCACCAGCACGGCCGTCGGCTTCCGGTTCCGCACGTCGTCCACGGTCAGCGCGATCTCCGGCTTCCCCTTCTCGGGCAGCGTGCCGGTCGGGTTGCCGAAGTACTCTTGCGTGACGGGCAGCTTCGCCGCCTTCCACGCCGGTAAGCCGCCGTCCACGATGCGAATATCCTCGACGCCGTACTTCTCCAGCACGTAGGCGACCATGCTCGCGCTCAAGATTTCGTCGTTCGGCAACTTCTCGCCAGTGGAATAGATGAGGTGCGTGCGGGCCTTATCCACGCCGGCCCGCACGAGCAGAGCCTTCGTCAGATCGTCGGGCAGGTACTGCACCGGCACGCCCTTGTCGGTGCCGCGGAGGGTGTCGAAGTTGATGTGATGGGCCGTCGGCAGGTGGCCACGGAAGTAGTCCTTGTAGCCGCCGCGGGTGTCGAGCACGATCGGCCGCTTGGCCGGGTCGGCGTTCTCGATGAGCTTGTTCGCCTCGACCGGCGAGATGATGCCGATGTCGGCCCGCGTGAAACTGCTGCACAGGGCGACCGCCCCGAGGCTCAACAGGACCGTGCGAATCAGGAACATGAGGGGTCGATCTCCGTGCGGCGTGACAAAAGCCCAGACGTTAAGGTATGATCTCGCCGGGGCTATGCCACGTCCGACCGGGTGCCTCAAGAGTCGCCGAGTACCTCGCCGCCGGCGATGGTGCCGTGTGCCCGCCAAGCGGTTGGCGTCACGGTGTTGATCACGAACCGCACGCTGCCGTCGGCGAGCAGCACGTTCACGCCGCCAGTGTGGTAGCTGCGGGCCGCGATCAGAGCGTGACTGTTGCTCGAATTCTTACAGTCCCAGATGCCCGTCGGGTTCGGCGTGTAGTGGTGGTTATAGATCGTGTACGTCAGGTGCCCGTTGATCCACTGGCCGGCCCGGTCGGCCACCCAGGTGCCGCTGGCGGGGCTGCCGCACTGCACCGGCAGATCGGCCGAACGGGTCGAGTTCCCGTAGGGCGTCGTGGTGATGGTCGTCAGCCGCAGGACCACTGTGCGCGGGTCGGGCGGGGCCACCCCGGCGGTGGGCACGTTGCCGTTGCCGAGGGTGCTTTCCGAGAATGCGGCCGTGTTCGACAGGCCGTCGGTGACGTTCGCGAACCGCTGCGGCGTCAGCTGGAACAGGCCGTCGCCGATGTTCAGGTGAACCGTATCGGTGACGTTCCCACTCGCATCGCGGAGAGTGCCGGTGCCGTTGTTCACGAGATAGTTCGTGCCGAACCGGGTGTCGCCGGCCACCTGGCCGTTGGCCGGGTCGCTCGGACAAACCGCGAACGGCACCCGCGTCTCGCCGGCCGCGATGTTCGTGCCGGTCGTGATCGTGATGTTGTAATCGACCAGTCGTTGCAGGTTCTCCTGCTCGCAGTACGGCAGTAGGCGGGACAGGGCCGACTGAACCAGCGACGAGGTCGCACGGGCCGACGGCAGCACCTGCTGGGCCGACTCGTAGCCGTGCATCGACAGCCCGACCTGCTTGAGGTTGTTGGCGCACTTCATGCGGGCGGCCGCTTCGCGGACTTTCTGCACGGCCGGCAACAGCAGGCCGATGAGGACTGCGATAATCGCGATCACGACGAGCAGTTCGATGAGGGTAAAGCCGCCCCGACGGGCGGTGAGGGTGCGATTCATGGAAGGAGATTCCCCGGTGTGGATAGATGAAGACGAACCGGCGGCGTGAGCCGGCGGCGGCGTGAGGTTGGGTAACGCGGACGGTTAGCCAGCACACCGCGGCGGCGGGTCGGGGGGAATCGAAGGAAGGGACGGACTCTTCGCGTCCGCGGCACGAACCGCGGCAGACGCCGGTTCGACGCCTGCCGGCCCGGCGGACATGCACGGCGGTACAGACGGTTTCGGTACGGGCAGGCCGGTCGCCGGGTTTTCGGCTTTGCACCCGAGGGCGAACATCCCGGGCACCCACCGCACCCGCGGCCGGTCGTCGTCGGACTTCGGCTTCGTCGCGCAACACGACACCGCGACCGACTTCTTTGGCTTCACGCAGCACGATTCCGGTTCGGCGAACGCCAGCGACTTCGTGGCCGTGGAGCAACAACAAGTCGAGGTTCGCTGAGCATCCGTGGGGCACCCGCACGCGGTTCTGTGGGCCGAGGGCTTCGCGAAGGTGGGAAAACCGACGAGGGTCATGACCTGGGCCAACGCCAGCAGCACCGGCAGAATCTGCCGGGGGGCGAATCGCGACCAGACTTGGCGCGGGTGGGTCATCAGATGAGCCACGGGGAGGAAACCATCCGTGGCATCCTACGGAGTGCGACCGCGAATCAAGTGGCCGGCGCGAGGATTTCGCGGGTGGTGGCGAGCAGATACACGACGCCCGCGGCCGTGAGGGCGTAGGCGGCCGTGTAGCTGCCGTACACCAGCGTCAGGTCTTGCAGGTGTTCCGGCAGCAGGCTCGGCACGATCATCAATAGGCCGACGACCGTGTACAGCACGCGCACGAAGCGTCGATTCCGATCGGCGACGACAGCACTCGTCGCGGCCCAGGCCAACACGGCGAACGGCACCACGAGCGTGACCGCGTGATGCTTCCAGGTTCGCTCGCTGAACAGCAACATGCCGAGTAGGATCAGCGAGAACTCGGCCGCGAGCATCGGCCCCGCCCGCGGCACGTTCGCCCGGTGCGTCGGCCAGCGACAGAACAGCACGACGGCCGTGGCGAACACGATCATCAGCGATTGCACCACCACCTTCGCTCCGGCCGGCGACAAGCTGGCGATGTTGTGGAAGCCGGCGGCGAACGGCTTCCCCTCGTCGTCGTCGTAATCCAGGAACGACGGCTCGGCCGTCAGCAACCGGAACACCAGGCCCGGCACCGACTGGTTCGGGTGTTCGGTCGTCACTTTGCCATCGACCACGAACGGCTTCACCATGCCTTCGTACCAGCTCGTGAGCAACTCGCGGTTGTAGTCCCAGCCCAGCACCGCCCCCGGCACCACGGCCAGCCACAGCGCCAGCCCCGCCAGCACGCCGGCAAGGGTCTTCCAGGCTCGCTTCCAGACGAAGTACGGCACGAACAGCGCCGGCGTGACCTTGCACGCGATGGCCAGCGCCAGCACCACGCCCGCGGAGAAATCCCACCGCCGGCAGAACAGCGCGAGCGTGCCCGCGAGGAGGAACGCGATGAGCAGATTGACGTTGCCGTGCGCCAGGTCGCCGAGGATCGGGTGCAGTGCCAGGCTCACGGCAACGGCTTTGGCCCAATCGGGGGGCGAGTGCGGAGTGCGGAGTGCGGAGTGCGGAGTTTGAAGCTGCCGAAAAGCCCAGGCGACCATCGCGAACGCCATCGCCACCTTGAGCACGAACCAGGTCATCGCCCCGGTCAGCGGCGGCAGCTCCGCGAGCGGGTAGAGGATGAGGGCCATGATCGGCGGATTCGGGTAGTTGAAGGCCACATAGATGTTCGTGCCGCTGTCGAGGGCGAGAATCTGCGGCCGCCAGCGCAGGAACGCCGTGCGTGTGAGTTCACCGAGGCGGCTGGGTTTCTCGGCCTTCGCGTAGTATCGCACGGCCGTGAGGACGACGATGACGGCGACGGCGAGGCCGAAGACCCACCGCAGCAGGTTCGCGGGAGCGGGAGGACGCGCGAGCGGCAAGCGAATCGACGGCGTGACATCGGGCATCGGCAGCATTCCTGAGTGCGGCCGAGCAGTCTACCGAAGGCAGCGAAGCGACGACAAGGGGAAGTGCGGCGGACCTACTTCGGATCGCCGTCGGCCGCGAGAATCGAGTCGAAGGCGTGCCGCAGAATCCACGCCTGCCGGGCTACCTCCGGCACGACGGCCGCTTCTTCGAGCGCCTTCCGCACCCGGTCGCGGATCGCCTCGGGCACGGAGGCCGTGTGAACGAGCAAGCGGGACGTGCAGGCATACACCTCGTAGCACCCACGGGCATCGCCGAGATTGAACGCCGGCGCGCCGATCGACACGGCCGCGGCCAGCATGGCTTCCACCTCGCTCGGCGCCAGCGGCGGGCCGGCCGCGCCGCTCAGGTCCAGCACCGCGTCGAACCCGTGCCGCATGGCCCACGCTTGCTTGTCGGAGTCGTCGAGCGTGTCGCACGCATCGAGGGCCGCCTGCAACCGCGTGCGGGCAGCATCGGCCCCAGTCGTGGTGGCCAGAATCATGCGGGCCGTGCAGGAGTACACGTCGAAGCACCCCTGCCGGTCGTCGAGGTTGTACGCCGGCGCACCAATCGAAATGGCCATCTGAATGAACCGCTGCACCACCGCCAGCGGCTCGTCCGGCACGTCCGCCGGCTCATCATCGTCGTCCGGCAGCAGCGACTCGAACGCTTCGCGAAGAACAGCCGGGTTGGCCTCCTCCTCGGCATCGTCGAGTGCGCGTTCCAGCCGAAAGTCGGCGACCTCGCTCAGCCCGCGGACCTTCCGCACCAAGCGGGCCGCGCACGCGAGCAGATCGTACGCCCCGGCCGCATCGCCGGCGTCATCGGCCCGCCGACCAAGCTCGACCGCCGCCCGCACCAGTCGCACGGCCGGCCCGAGGGGACTGGATTCATCGTCGCTGGCCATGATGTTTACCCGTTAGCGATGACTTGGAAGCAAGCCTGAATATCGTCGGGCGTCAGTTCGGGAAAGTCGGCCAGCAGTTCCTCGACGGTCCTGCCGCCCGTCCTCGGCCTCGCGGAAACGTGGGAGCGGCGGCAAGGGGACCATCGGCCCATCGGTGAGGCCTACCGGGCGAGTAGCTTTTCGAGGGCTGCGAGTTCCACCGGCTTGACGAGGTGGAGGTCGAAACCGGCCTGCTGCGACCGCCGGCGGTCCTCGTCCTGGCCCCAGCCGGTCAACGCCACCAGGGTCACGGCCCGGCCCCACGGCTGATCGCGAATCCGCCGGGCGACGTCGTACCCGTTCAGCTTGGGCAGGCCGATGTCCAGCAGTACCAGCTCCGGACGGAACGCCTCCGCGGCCGCGACGGCCTCGAGGCCGTCGCGGGCGATGCGGACATCGTTTCCGAGCACCCGCAGCAGTTCCCCCAGGCTGTCGGCCGAGTCCGCGTTGTCGTCTACCACCAGGATGCGCCACCCGTGCAGGGCTTTCGCCCGCGGCCCCGCGGCCTTCGGCGGCGGGTCGTGCGGCGGCTGGACGAGGGGCAGGCGGACGATGAACTCGCTGCCCCGCCCCGGGCCGTCGCTGCGGGCCTCGATGCTGCCGTCGTGCAGGTCGACGAGGCGCCGGACCAGCGTCAGGCCGATGCCGAGGCCGCCCTGTGACTGGTCCGACGCCCGGTCCACCTGGGTGAACATCTCGAACACTCGGGCGAGCATGTCGGCGGGGATGCCGATGCCGTCGTCCCGCACGCGGACGACGGCGTCGCTGCCCTCCCGCTCGGCGGTCAGCCCGATGTGCCCGCCCCGCGGCGTGTACTTGGCGGCGTTGTTCAACAGGTTCGAAAAGACCTGGCCCAGCCGCACAGGGTCGGCGTCCAGGTGGAGCGGCTCGGGCGACAGGTCGACGGCGAGTTCGTGGCCGCACTGCTCGATGAGGGGGCGGCTGCTTTCGACGGCCCGATCGATCACCGCCGCCAGCTCGACCCGCTCCTTGCGGACGTCCACCTTGTTTGCGGCTGACGCGGGACACATCGAGCAGGTCGTCGACGAGCCGCACCATGACCGCCACCTGGCGAGCGATCACCTCCCGAGCGGCCGTCACGCCCGGTTCCGACCCGCCCACCACGCCGAGAGACAGGACGGCGTTGCGGATGGGGGCGAGCGGGTTCCGCAGCTCGTGCGCCAGCGTCGCCAGGAATTCGTCCTTGTGCCGACTCGCCTCGGCCAGTTCGTCGGCCCGCTCCCGCTGCGCGGAAACGTCTCCGACCGCGAGCAGGATCAACTCGGGGTAGGATTGCGGTGGGAACGGCCTGGCGTTGAGCAGCATGACCTTCCGGCCGAGCATCGGGAACACGTGTTCGACCTCGAAGTCATGGACGGATTGGTTGCGGGTGACGACTTCGTCCAGCAACGCCCGCAGG
>JBBQCQ010000115.1:0-8640 GCA_038318835.1 Gemmatales bacterium
GACCGCCTTGACGGCGCTGCCGATGTAATTGCGGTTCAAGCTGCTAATGAACTCGGTGCTGATCTCCTTCGGGCACGCGGCCTCGCACTCGCCGATGAAGGTGCAGTGGCCGAAGCCTTCGCGGTCGTGGGTGGCGACCATCGTCCGCACGCGGTCGGATTGCTCCGTCTGGCCCTGCGGCATCGCGCCGAGGTGGCCGACCTTCGCGGACAGGAACAGCATCGCCGAGGCATTCGGGCACGCGGCCGCACACGCCCCGCAGCCGATGCACGCCGCCGCGTCCATCGCCTTGTCCGAATCGGCCTTCGGAATGGGCAGGCAGTTGCCGTCCGGTGCGACACCCGTGTTGACGTTGACATACCCGCCGCTCTGGATGATGCGGTCGAAAGCAGAGCGGTCCACCACGAGGTCGCGAACGATGGGGAAGCCCTTCGCCCGCCACGGCTCGACGTAGATGTGGTCGCCGTTCTTGAAGCTCCGCATGTGCAGTTGGCACGAAGTTGCCCCGCGTTCCGGGCCGTGGGCGAGGCCGTTAATCATCATCGCGCACGACCCGCAGATGCCCTCGCGGCAGTCGTGGTCGAACGCGACCGGCTCGATGTTGTCCTTCATGAGCCGCTCGTTAAGCAGGTCGATCATTTCCAGGAACGACATATCGCCGGTGATGTCGTCGACGTTGTACGTGACCATCTGCCCGCGAGCGTTCGGGCCGGGTTGCCGCCAGATGTGCAGGGTGAATTTCATGTGGGAGCTTGGTGTGTAAGGGTTGATGTCGATCACTTGACCACGAGTTCCATGTCAACCGAGGTCGTGGCAAAAGCCGAGCCGACGGCAGTGAATCGAACGGTTCGGGCGCCCGGTTTCGCGAGTTTGTCTGGAGTGACAGCTACAGTCGCCTCCCCTTTGCCTTGACCGTCGAGCTTAATTTCTATCTCACTCGGCTCTACGTTCACGTCGGCCGGTGAAGTCGTTTGAAGTCGGATCGTCCGCCCGGCCCATGAGTTGAAAGAATCTCCGAACGTCACCGTCAGGCTTACTTTCCCCCGCTCGGCTGCCGCGAGCGGGTCAGGCGGCGAGAGACCGATCGCCATCGTCACCTCTTCCATCCGGCCGCACCCGCTCAACACAACAAGGAGGACGACGGCTTTGGGGCGAAGCATTGAAAACCCCCTCTCATTTGCGACACGGCGACGTTACTTATAGCTTCGCACGCTTGGCTTCACCGCGTCCCAGGTCAGCTCCTCGACGTTGCGAGTGGGGGCGGCGTCGGGGCCGTTGCTCGTCCAGGCCGCCACGTGGCTGAACTTCTCGTCGTCCCGCTTCGCCTCACCGTCTTCGTACTGGTACTCCTCGCGGAAGTGGCCGCCGCACGATTCGTTCCGCTGGGCCGCGTCCAGGGCCAGCACCTGGCCGAACTCCAGGAAGTCCCAGACGCGGTTCGCTCGCTCCAGGGCCATGTTCAACTCGGTGCCAGTACCGGGCACGGTCAGGTTGTGCAGATACTCCGACTGCAACTGCTTCAGTGCCCTCACCGCCTCGTCGCAGCTCTTCTTCGTGCGGGCCATGCCGACGTTGTCCCAAAGAATCTTGCCGGCCTCGCGGTGGTACTCGGTGGCGGTCTTCTTTCCCTTCGCGGCCAGCAACTTGTTCAGCCGGTCGGTGACTTCGGCTTCCGTCCGCTTGAACTCCGGGTGCGTGGTCGGCAGGGTGCCGGGGGTCTCGCCGGCCAGCCAGTGCGTGAGCGTGTACGGCAGCACGAAGTACCCGTCGGCCAGCCCTTGCATGAGGGCCGATGCGCCGAGGCGGTTGGCCCCGTGGTCGGAAAAGTTCGCCTCGCCGATCACGAACAGGCCGGGCACGTTACTCATTAACTCGTAGTTCACCCAGAGGCCGCCCATCGTGTAGTGGAGGGCGGGGTAGATGCGCATCGGGCGTTCGTAAGCGTTCTCGCCGGTGATGCGTTGGTACATGTCGAACAGGTTGCCGTACCGCTCGGCGATCTTGGGCTGGCCGACACGCGAGATGGCCGTGCCGAAGTCGAGGAACACGCCGCGACCGCCGGGGCCAACACCGCGACCTTCATCGCACGCTTCCTTCGCGGCCCGGCTGGAAATATCCCGCGGGGCCAAGTTGCCGAAGCTCGGGTACTTTCGCTCCAGGAAGTAGTCGCGTTGCCCTTCGGGAATGTCGCTAGGCGTCTTGCCCGCGTCGGCGGCATTCTTCGGCACCCACACGCGGCCGTCGTTCCGCAGGCTCTCGCTCATGAGCGTGAGCTTCGATTGATGCTCGCCGGCCACGGGGATGCAGGTCGGGTGAATCTGCGTGTAGCACGGGTTGGCGAAGGCCGCCCCGCGGCGGTACGCCCGCCAGGTCGCGGAGACATTGCACCCGATGGCGTTGGTGCTGAGGTAGAAGACGTTCGAGTAGCCGCCGGTGGCCAGCACGACGGCGTCGGCGGCGTAGGACTTCACTTCGCCGCTGATGAGGTTGCGAACGACGATCCCCTTCGCTCGGCCGTCCACGGTGACCAGGTCGAGCATCTCGGTGCGGGGGAACATCTTCACGTTGCCGTTGGCGATCTGCCGGGCGAGCGCCTGGTACGCGCCGAGTAGCAACTGCTGGCCGGTCTGGCCGCGGCAGTAGAAGGTGCGCTGGAGTTGCGCACCGCCGAAGCTACGGGTGTCGAGCAGTCCGCCGTACTCGCGGGCGAATGGCACGCCCTGGGCCACGCACTGGTCGATGATGTTGACCGACACTTCCGCAAGGCGATGCACGTTCGCTTCGCGAGCGCGGAAGTCCCCGCCCTTGATGGTGTCGTAGAAGAGCCGCCAGACGCTGTCGCCGTCGTTGCGGTAGTTCTTCGCGGCGTTGATGCCGCCCTGTGCCGCGATGCTATGCGCTCGCCGCGGGCTGTCGTGGAAACAGAACGTCTGCACGTTGTAGCCGAGTTCCGCGAGCGACGCCGACGCGCTCGCCCCGGCCAGACCGGTGCCAACGACAATGACGGTATACTTCCGCTTGTTCACGGGGTTGATGAGCAGTTGCTTCTTCTTGAAGTTCGTCCACTTCTCGGGAACCGAGCCGGCGGGAACTTTGGAGTCGAGTTGAATCATGGTGAATGCTCTTCAATATTTGGCCGCAGATCGACGCGGAAGAACGCAGATCAAAACCAAACTCATGTCTTCGTCCGATCTGCGTTAGTCAGCTTCATCGGCGGCAGACTATTTTACACCCACCCAGCCGCCCCAGACGGCAATCACGATGGCAATATTGCCCACGAAGATCGTTCCCGCGATGCTGTACCCCAGCAGGCGGGCGAGAGGCAGGAACCGGCGGTTCACGAGGCCGAGAGTCTGGAGGGAACTTTGAATGCCGTGGCTCAGGTGGATGAACAGCACCAACTGCGAGATCAGGTAGATCGCCGACAGCCAGCCCGTGCGAAAGCCGGCGATGACCATGCTATACACATCGTGAACGACTACCCCGTCGGCGAGCTTGTAGGTGAGCGACAAATAGTTCCGCTCGCCCTTGCCATCGACCGCCGGAATGGTGTGAACCATGCCGAAGGTGTAGTGCAGCAGGTGGAAGATGATGAACAGGCCGACCACGATGCCAGTCTGGGCCATCGTCTTCGATTGCGGCGTCGCCTGGGCCGAGTTGCTGTAGGCGTAGCCGATGGGCCGGGCGGCGACCGCCTTCGCCTTCAATCCGAGGGCCACCGCCAGGTGTAGCAGGAAGACCACGAGCAGCCCCGCCCGGAAGACCCAGAGCCACGCCCCGATGTCGTGCTTCAGGAAGTAGGCGTACTTGTTGATGCTCTCTTGCCCGGAGAACATTTTCAGGTTGCCGACCATGTGGACAATCACGAACGACATCAGCAACAGGCCGGTGATGGCGACGAGGATTTTCCGACCGACGCTCGAACCGAGGTACGTGGTCAGCCAGTCGAAGGGGTTGCTGGTCGCGGTCGCGAGCCGGGCACCTTTGGGATTAATCGCGGCAGAGGAGGCACTCATGCTCGGGGGGACCATGCGAGTGGGAGGGGCTGCTTATCGTCATCATAGCCGATGGGCAGCGGAAAGCCCACCTGCGGCAACGAACCCACCTCTGAAACGACCGCGGGCGGGATGGGTCGCGCAACTCATTCGGAAAAATTTGCCGACGGGTGCAGACTCGGTCTATGAGTGTGTGCAGACCGAGGAACTTCTCCGCGGTTCGAATCACACGTCAGGATATGAGACGTATTATGAAGACGTTTGTCACGCTGACCGCCCTCGCTGTTTGCAGCCTCGCCCTCTCGGCTCGCGCAGAAGAAAAGAAGCCGATGACCATCGTGGAAACCGCTGTCTCCTCGAAGGATTTCAGCACGCTCGTCGCCGCCGTCAAGGCCGCCGACCTGGTGGACACGCTCAACGGCGATGGGCCCTTCACGGTGTTCGCCCCCACCAATGCCGCTTTCGAGAAGCTCGGCAAAGAAACCATCGAGGCCGTCCTGAAGGACAAGAAGAAGCTGACCGCGATCCTGACCGCCCACGTCATCAAGGGCGAAGTGCTGGCCGCCGACGTGGTGAAGCTGAACGGCAAGGAAGCGGAAACGCTCCAGGGCACGAAGTTCATGATCAAGGTCGACGGCGACACCGTCATGATCGGCGACGCGAAGGTTACGAAGACCGACATCAAGTGCAAGAACGGCGTCATCCACGTGATCGACACCGTGCTGATGCCGGCCGCGAAGTAAATTGGTGAGACGTGCGGTAAATGCCCTCCCGTTGCGACGGGTGGGCATTTTTCATTTCCCAATGTCAGAACGTCAGCATCATCCCCTTCAGTCGGGCCGTCGTCTCGGCCATCAGAGCGTCTTCCTCGGCCTCGTCCTTCGCGATGTACGTGACACTGAACCGCAGGAAGGACCCGGCGTCGTCCCACGGCACGCAGCACACGCTCTGCTCGTGAATCAGGTACTGACTCGCTTCCTCGGCGTTCGCGAAGGTGCGGTCCCCGGCCGCCTTCGGCGAGGACGTGTACAGGAAGTACGTGCCGCCCGGCATCTCGCACTGGAAGCCGACGGCCTTCAGGGCCGTGACCAGCTTCCGCAGCCGTCGCTCGTACTTCGTCTTCACGGCCACCGGGATCGCCGGGTTCCGTAGGGCGGCGGCGGCGGCGTGCTGAATCGCCATGAACTGGCCGCTATCGCTGTTGTCCTTCACGTCGGCATACGCCTGCACGATCTTCGGGTGCCCGGCCACGAAGCCGAGCCGCCAGCCGATCATGTTAAACCCCTTCGACATCGAATGCACCTCGACGCCGACGTCCTTCGCCCCGTCCACTTGCAGGAAGCTCAGCGGTTCGCCCTGGTAGCTCAGGCAGATGTGAGCGGCGTCCTGCACGACGACGATCTGATTCGACTGCGCGAAGTCGATCACCCGCTGATAGAAGTCTTTCGTCGCCACGGCCCCGGTCGGGCTGTTCGGGTAGTTGATGACGAGCAGCTTCGCTCGCTTCCGCACGTCGGCGGAGATGCCGGCGAGGTCCGGGAAGAAGCTGTTCTCTTTGAGCAACGGCAAGCGGTGAACTTCGCCACCGAGGTACTTCGTCCAGGTGCCGGCGACGGGGTAGCCGGGGACGGTCATCAGCGTGATGTCGCCGGGGTTGATGAAGCACGCGGGCAGCATCGCGTAAGCGGGCTTACTGCCGATGCAGTGGCAGACTTCCGTGACCGGATCGAGGGTGACGCCGAACTGTCGCTGCATGAACTCGGCGGCGGCGTCCGTGTAGTTCTGGATGCCGTTGTCGGCGTACCCGCGGTTCTCGACCTTGTCGGCTTCGGCCTTCAGCGACGCCCGCACGCTCTCGTCGGCCATGTCGTCGTTCTCGCCGATGCCGAAGTCGAGGAGCTTGCGCTCCGGGTGGTCGGCGAGGGCTTGTCGTTTCGCGCGTTTGATCTTCTCGAACTTATAGATGGCGTCGGACTTGCCGTAGTTGGCCCCGCCGATGCGTTCGGCGAACAGCGACTGAAACCAGGGATCGACAGACATCGCGTGGGAACCCGGTGGGGAAGGGGAACGACGGGCGATATTCTACGAGTCGTTCTGCGAGTTGTCTTTCAGGCGACGGACGTGAAAGCCGGCCTTCCGTCGGAGGAAGCCGTTGTCGTGGGAGAATTTCGACACCGCCCGCGTGGAGTGTGAACGGGGAAGTTGCCGCCATTTTCTGCCCGCTCCGGTCTGCTTCTCGCACTAGGATTCCGTAACCTGCCTGAAGTCGGAGTTGCTGTGCCAGAGGTGGTTCGAGTGAGTGTTGCTTTGGATGAGTCGGCCAGTGGAACGATGACCCCACTCCCTGCAAAGGTGCTGGGGGCCGAGCCGCACGAGCCGCATTTGACGGTTGTCGAGCCGCGGGGCGGCTTTACGCTCGGCGACGTGCAGGAACTCTGGCGCTACCGCGAACTCGGGTTCTATCTTGTGCTCCGCGAGATGAAACTGCGGTACAAACAGACGATTCTCGGCGTCGGCTGGTCGCTGTTTCAGCCGGTGGCCACGGTGATGGTGTTCGTCATCTTCATTGGCTGGATGGGCAAGACGGCGGAAGGCATCCCGAACTATGTTCTGCACGTCCTCCTCGGCGTGCTGCCGTGGACCTACTTCGCATCGGCCATCAATAACGCCGGCAATAGCCTCGTGGCGAACGAACGACTTGTCACGAAGGTCTACTTCCCGCGGTTGCTCCTGCCGCTGTCGAACGTCGGGTCGGCCACGATCGACTTCGGCGTGGCCCTCGGACTCGTTGCCATCGTGATGGCCGTCTACGGGGTGGCCCCCGGCTGGACGATCATCTTCGCACCGCTCGTCGTGCTGCTGCTGGCGATGCTCGCGGTCGGTCTCGGCGTGTTGCTCTCGGCCCTGATCGTGGCGCAAAGAGACTTCCGATACCTGCTCAACTTCGGCATTCAACTCTGGATGTTCGCGACGCCGTGCATCTACCTCGGCCGGCACGCCATCGGCCCGCGGGGCGAGCAGGTGCTGGCCCTGAACCCGATGTACGGCATCATCCTGAACTTCCGCAACCTCGTCCTCGGTACGCCGATGGACGCGCACAGTTGGTTCGCCCTCGGCATGTCCGCCTTCATGGCCGTAACGCTCTTGCTCGCCGGGCTGGTCTACTTCCGCCGGGTCGAGCGGACGTTCGCGGATACGATTTAAGGATAACCCCAGAGAGGACCTCTCATGCTTGGTGCCACCATGCCCGCCGGCCCGTTCCTGAAACGGATCGCCGACGAACTCCTGCGACTCGACCCGGCCGAGCTGACGAAACTCGCCGACCTGATGCACGCTTGTTATCGCCAGGGGCGGATGATTTTCATCATCGGCAACGGCGGTAGCGGGTCGAACGCCTCGCACTTCTGCGAGGACATCGGCAAGGGCACGCTCCGCCGGCAGGACTTCGACGACGACACCAAGAAGCGGTTCAAAATCCTCAGCCTGACCGACAACACACCCTATATTCTGGCGTGGGGCAACGACGAAGGCTTCGACCGCGTCTTCCTCGAACAACTGAAAAACCTGGCGAGCGAGGGCGACCTGCTCATCGCCATCAGCGGCAGCGGCAACAGCCCGAACATCCTGCGGGCCGTCGCCTGGGCGAACGAGCACAAGCTCACGACCTACGGTTGCACCGGCTTCGATGGCGGCAAGCTCCGCAACCTGACGCACCACGGGCTGCATGTGGACCTGACCGACATGGGCATCGTCGAGACGCTGCACCTCGCCGCCTTCCACTGGGTCGTCGACGACCTGTACCGCCGATTAAGCGAAAGCTAACCCGATATGAAACCGGCCCTGCGATTGGAGAATGTCTCGAAGCGGTACGCCATCGGTGCGAACCAGGCGATGGTCGGCGACCTGCCGAACCTCACCGACTCGGTCCGCCGGTTCGCCTCCGGTTCGCTGCGCAAGGTGCGAGCGTTGCTTCAGCCGGGCCGCTTCGTGGACGAGTCGAACAGCTTCTGGGCCGTAAAGGATGCCTCGTTCGAGGTCAACCCCGGCGAGGCGGTCGCGCTCATCGGCCGCAACGGAGCGGGCAAATCGACGCTGCTCAAAGTTCTCTCCCGCATCACCGAACCGACGCAGGGCCGCATCGAAATCCGCGGCCGGCTGGGCAGCTTGCTCGAAGTCGGGACCGGCTTTCACCCGGAACTGACCGGCCGCGAAAACGTGTACATGAACGGCAGCATCCTCGGCATGACCCGCCGGGAGATCAACGCGAAGTTCGACCAGATCGTGGACTTCTCCGAGGTCGGCAAGTTCCTCGACACGCCGGTGAAACGCTACTCGTCGGGCATGTACGTCCGGCTGGCGTTCGCTGTCGTCGCCCACCTGGAGCCGGAGATTCTCATTGTCGATGAGGTGCTCGCCGTCGGCGATGCGAACTTCCAGAAGCGGTGCATCGATCGCATGATGGACCTGTCGCGGTCGGGCAAAACGATCCTGTTCGTGTCGCACAACATGCAACAGATTCCCCGCCTGTGCCAGCGAGCGGTGACGCTCGACCGCGGCCAGGTGGTGGAAGTCGGCCCGGCCGGCGAGGTGGTGCAGCACTACATGGATCAACTGCTCGTCGATGCCCGCACTGGCGACCTGCGGA
>JBBQCQ010000116.1:0-8633 GCA_038318835.1 Gemmatales bacterium
ACGTCTACTGCGAAAAGCCGATGACCCGAACCATTGAAGAAGCCCAGGCCGTGGTGGACGTGTGGAAGAAGACGGGCCGGGTGATGTCGGTCGGCGTGCAGAGCATGGCCGACCCGACCTGGCAGAAGGCGAACGACGTCATCACCTCCGGTCGGATCGGCCACGTTCTCCAGGCCCAAACCCGGTACTACCGCAACTCGAACGTCGGCCAGTGGCGGTACTACAACCTGACGAAGTCGATGAACCCGTCCACCGTGGACTGGAAGACGTTCCTCGGGTCCGACGTGGAGGTGGCCGGCGAGAAGGTCGGGCCGAGCGAGAAGGAGTACCCGTTCGACCGGGCCGTGTTCGCCCAGTGGCGGTGTTATTGGCCGTTCGGCGGCGGCATGTTCACCGACCTCTTCGTCCACCAGGTCACGCACCTGATCTCGGCGATGGGCGTCCGCTACCCGCGGCGGGTGGTCGCCGGCGGCGGCCTGTACCTGGAGTACGACACCCGCGACGTGCCGGACGTGAGCATGGTGTGCGCCGACTACGACGAAGGTTGCCAGATGTTCGTCACGGCGACGATGTGCAACGACTACCCGATCGACGAGGTCATCCGCGGCAAGACGGGCACGATCAAGTTCATCCCGGAAGCCGGCGACCTGATGAAGGGCTTTGAAATCCTCCCGCAGGACCCCTCCGGCAAGTCCCGCGGCCCCGGCGACGCGCAGACGGCGAAGGGCGAGATGATCGAGGGCGGCTTCCAGTCCCCGGCCGGGTACGACGCGGCGAAGGAACCGAACCCGGCCCTGACCTACGCCCTCTGGGACAACTTCCTGAAGTGCGTGGCGGCCGGCCAGCAGGGCACGCTGAGCACGCCGGAACTCGGCGCGGCGGCGTTCAGCACGGTGAACATGGGCGTGCAGAGCTACCGCAACGACAAGGTCGTCTACTGGGACAAGGAAGCCCGCAAGACGACGGAAGGCAACGGCGCGTGGGCGGAAGGCTGGGAGAAGCGGAGCGACGCCCGCGGCAAGCCGAACCAAGTCATGGGCTGGCACGCCGGTGAAACCGGCAGCAGCATCACCCCGCCGGACGACTACAAGGAACTCGCCGGCCCGTGGGTGAATGGCAAGGACCCGGCCGGGGCGTAATCTTCGAGTGCGAAGTTCGGAACGCGGAGCGCGGAGTGAAAACCGCGCTCCGCGTTTTCGTTTATCGCGGCTTCGGGCGAGTGAGAACCTGGAGCGTTCGAACCAAAAGGTAGACGCCGGTAAGCAGGAGCAGGATGAATAGCATTCCGACGTTGTTTAAGTCTTCCACCGCCGTACCCCCGTACCGTTCATCGTGCCACGGCTAGGGCGGACCGTCAACGATAGGCGAGCCGAGCGGCGTAAGCCGCCGGGTGAATCGTCGCGTGATACCCGGTTCCTTACGGAACGCGGCTCGCCCGTTCGATGGTCGGGAAGTCGCTGTTCGTGAGGTGGTCGGCTAGCGACTCGTTCGGGTCGCTGATCGCGTCGCGGAGCTTCGGCAGCAGCGGGCCGGGGTTTGGGGACGATCGCAGTTGCTGCATGTAGTCCAGCAGCACCTCGCGGGCTGGGGCGTCGCCGCGGAGCATGAGGTGGACCCACGCCCAGGCCTCGCGGTACTCCGGCTTCTCCATCTGATTCACCTGACCGAGTTTCTCCAACCGGGCCAGGTCCGGCTGGAACGGGCCACGGCGGAGCACTTCCAGGTGCGACGTATTGATGCCGTTGTGGTTCGCGGGCAACTCGAAGAACCCCGCCAGGCCTTCGTCGAGCCAGAGCGGCACGCCCTTCAGGACGCTGTGCAGGGTGGCGTGCGTGAGTTCGTGCCGCAGGTCGGTGCGCAGGTGGTCGCTCATCCACGTGAAGACGAGCAAGTCGTCGCCACTGCCGGCCCGCGGTTCGGCCACGAAGTACGCCCGGCGGTTCGGGAACTTCGGGTACCGAGCCTTCAGGAAGGCGTCGTACTTGTCCTGCGTGTCGAACAGGAACACTTGAATCAGCGACTCGCCGGGCGGCAGGCGCAGTTCGGTTTGAATCTGGTCGGGCAGTTCGCCGAGTTCGCGGAAGAGCGGGTCGTGCTGGTCGAGGGGCGAATCGGAATAGAACACGTACTGTCCGACCCGCAGCCAGTGCTTGGCGGGTCGCTTGGACTGGGCGGCGGTGGTTGCCTTATCGACGCTCGGTTCGGCCGGCGGCACAGGTGGCGAGCCGGTCTGGCGGACCGACTCGCAACCGGCGATGGCCGCACCGAACCACGCGGCCGTCAGCAAGAGGGCGGCGGCTTTCCGCCGGCGGGCGACGGGCTGTTCGGGCTGTGGCATCATGCCGGCCGTCTCCGGGTGCGGTGTCCGCCAAACTGTATCGGTCCTGCCGGTCGGGGAACTTCAGCCCAAGAAGTGTCAGGGTGCGAGGGTGATCGGGTGTGAGAGTAAAAAGCCGGGTTTTTCACTCTCTACTCTCGTATTCTGGCACACTCGCTCTTCTAGGCTAAAGGTCGGCCGCTTCGCTCGTTCTTCGCCACCTTCGCCAGAGTCTCGCGACGGACGCCGCGCCACCAGTCTTTCCAGCCTTCCGAGCCGTGCAGACCCCAGGCGAGGTAGGCCCGCAGGAATCGCAGGCAGTCGGTTCGCGTGACGGCCGGGTGCCGCAAGAAACTCGCGTTCAGGCGGGCGAGGTTCTTCACGCGGTCGTTGCGGCTCACGGCCTTCCCAGGCTCCACGCCGACCAGGTCAATCAGTACCGGCACGGCCGCGGCCAGATCGGCGGAGACGCCGCTCATCAGGATGTTCGGAGCCTTCAAGTCGCGGTGGGCCACCTGCCGGTCGTGCATCAGGCGAATCAGTCGGCCGAGCGAGTCGGCCCAGGTGCGGACGATGCGGCGGCGGTCGGCGGGGGGCTTCGCCGTCGCGGCGGCGACGGCGGCCACCAGGTCCATCGCATCCGGCACCTGCTCCGCCAGCAAGTACCCTTCGGCTGGGCAGCCGAGACGGTGTCGGTGCAGCACCAGCAATGGGCGGGCCGTCGGCAGGCCGCGGTCGAGCACGTTGTGCCCAAAGGTCCACGACCGCATCGCGGTCGAGCGACGGAGGCGGTTCTTCAACAGGATCAGCGGCGACTTCACCCGGAAGCGTTTGAACACGGCGACGGTCGTGCCCGTTGGGGTCGGCACGGTGAGGGCGACCACGGTGGAACTGCGGGAGCTTTTCAGCACCGGGTTGGCCGGGTCGCGGAATGGGGCATCCGGGTCGGCGAGCAGTTGCTGCACGAAGGCCGGCGGCAGGTCGCGCACCGCGTGGCCCGACACGGCTCCTCCGCGGAGGCGTTGATACTGGCGGTTGCTCTTCTGGTAGCGGTCGAGGCGGCTGTTCCAGAACCGGGCGTTCGACTGCTCCGTGCGGCGTTCGACTTCCTTCGCCAGCTTCGCCAGTTCCTTCGGGCAGGCGGTCGGCAGGGTGGTGCGATGCTGCACGTAGGCCCGCCAGAACGCGCGGCGGTCGGTTCGCGTGCCCCGCAGTTGGAACCAGCGATTGAGCAGCACGAGGTTGTCCAGGCTCTGCCGCCACGTGAGCGGGCGACCGAACCGGATGGCGTGCAGGTCGATGAGCGTGAACCGGGGGCGGGCCCCCTCGAACGTGACGAGCAAGTTGCCGGGGTGCGGGTCGGGGTGGGCCACGCCGGCGTCGTGCATGTGGGCCATGACGCGGCCGAGTTCGTGCCCGCACGATCGCCGTTCGGTCGCCGGCAAACCTTCCAGGTACTTCTCGAACGGCATCGCGTCTTCTTCCCACCGGGTGAGGAAGAAGCTTTCCCCCGGCCAGAAGCGGTGGCGGCCGCCCCAGGCGAGCGGTTCGACGGCGGCGATGCCGTACCCGCGGAGGGCGAGGGCGTGCTGGAATTCGAGCCGCGACTTCGACCCGCGGAAGACTTCCCGCCACCAGGTTCGCGGGCCGTTCATGCGGCACTGCTTGACGATCATCGTGCCGCCGGGTAGGGCCACGCGGTAGACGGTTCGCTGCGAATTCAGCTTCAGCACTTCAACTGCCCCGTCGCGAATCCAGGTTTCGAGGAGCGGGCCGTCGGAGCCGAAGAGTTCGTCGCCGGGCGGCAGGACGTGCCAGTGATAGCCGCCGGTGTGCAGGGCGCGGGGACGCTCCTCGCCGCGGGGAGCGCGGGGGACGAGGCCGACGAGGTGCAGCACGTTCCGGATCATCGGTCGTTCGGGTTCCCCATCAGGCCGCCCGCCGGGTCGGTCGGGCCAGATCGTCGAGGGCGGTGAGCCATTGTTGGGCCGATGTCTTCAGAGAATAACGCTCGCGCACTTGTTCGCGAGCCGATCTTCCCAAATCGGCACGGAGGACCGGCTCAGAGAGCCGCGCGATTGCTTCGATCCATTCGTCCGGCGTGTCCGCCAGAAACCCCGTGCGGTTTGGCACGACCATGTGCGGGTGAACCCCGACGCGATTCGCAACCACCGGCAGCCCGGCGGCATGATATTGCAAAACTTTCAACCCGCACTTGCCCCGGCTCCAGTCGTCGGCGGGAATCCAGGCGATGCCCACGTCGGCCGTCGCGATGTCATGGGCTTCCGTGTTCTCTTGCCACGGCACCGGGTCCACGGGCAGGTGGTCGAACGTCAGGAAGCGGTCGCAGACGAGCTTCAGTCGCGTGCCGGGGAGCGCCTTGCCGATGGCTTCGAGGGTCGGCCGCAGGCGGTCGAGGCCTTGCAAAGTGCTGGCCGAGCCGATCCAAACCAGCCGCACCGGGCCGGACCGCGTGTGTTCCGCCGCCGGGTACTTGTCGGGATCGACACTCGTAGGAATAACGCGAACCGCCGACGAAAATCGGGCCGCCCCGGCCGCGAGGAAGTCGTTGCCGGCGAGCACGGCGTCGGCCGCCGCGACCGTGCGGGCGAACCGCCGCGACCGACGAACACTGGTGGTGCCCTTCGCGGCATACGAGTCCCGCAGCCACACGGCGTCGTCGAAGTCGAAGATCAGTTTGCGGACCGACCGGCGGAGCAGGGCGAGTTGCCAGCGGGGCAGGAGTTTCCGCTGAAGCACGACAGCGTCGGCGGAGCGGAGATCGCGGAAGAGTTTCAGGCGGGCGAAAGGGCCGCGAGGCAGCGGGCGGAAGTCGAGCGAGTGGCCGGCGGCTGCGAGCAACGGCGCGAACGCGGACAGCCGGTATCGGCTGCACACGTGATCGACCGCATCGACGACCGCAATCAGTCTCACTCCGACGGCCCTCCGTGGCCACGGACACTGGAAAAAATCCTATCCCCGCTTCTTCGACATCGCTCGGGCGATGTCCCGCTTCGCCTCGGCTTCCTTCAACGAGTGCCGCTTGTCGTGCGTCTGCTTCCCACGGGCGACGGCGATCTCGACCTTCGCCTTGCCTTCCTTGAAGTACAGCCGCAACGGCACCAGCGTGAACCCA
Source organism: Gemmatales bacterium (assembly GCA_038318835.1). Classification (GTDB taxonomy): domain Bacteria; phylum Planctomycetota; class Planctomycetia; order Gemmatales; family Gemmataceae; genus Limnoglobus. The sequence goes on from JBBQCQ010000116.1 coordinate 5,454, forward strand.
CGATCGGACGCCTTGCCGGCGAACTTCGTCAGTTCGCGGCGGTGGAGCAGTAGCTTTCGTTCTCGCTTCGGCTTGTGGTTCGCCCGGTTGCCGCCCCAGTATTCGGGAATCTCGCAGCCGATTAGCCAGAGTTCGTCCTGCGTGATGCGGGCGTACGCCTCGTCGAGCGTGGCCAGGCCGTCGCGGAGGGCTTTCACCTCGGTGCCGACCAGGACGATGCCGCACTCCAGCGATTCGACGATCTCGTACTCGTGCCGTGCCCGCCGGTTCTGGCAGATGTGGACGATCCCGTCCTTATCCGGCTCTTTCTTCTTATCGGCCTTCGCCATGTTGCCACTCGTGCGAGAATTGCCCCCGATAGTAGCATACGACTGGAGAAGCTGCGAAGTCCAACCTGGGGGAGATGTTGTGCCGCGATTCGTCATCCTGGAACACGACTGGCCGACCCCGCACTGGGACCTCTTGCTAGAAGACGGTGAGGTGCTGCTGGCGTGGCGACTCTTGGCGGAACCCGCTGCACAAACAACAGTTGCGGCCGAGCGGAACGCGGACCATCGGAAGCTCTATCTGGATTACGAAGGGCCGATTTCCGGCAACCGCGGCAGCGTGACGCGCTGGGATACGGGCGAATTCGAGTGGCGGCGGCGGGCGGAGAATGAAATCGAAGTGGCTGTGATGGGAGAAAAGCTCATGGGGGTCGTCCGACTGCTGCGCGAGGCCGAGTCCTGGCGAGCCGAGTTCCGTAAGGAACCGGGTGAATGACATTCATTGAACGCGACACGAGTTTGTCGCTGCGATTCACCCGGCACCTTACGGTGCTCGGCTCGCCAGGACGTTGATCCACCGTCAATCGTCTTTCTTCCGCGTGCCATCCTGGTCGAGGCCGTTGAAGTTCACGGAACTGTGTCGGCCGAATGTCTCTTCGACGACCGCCGCCTCCTCCGGGTTCTCGGCCAACTGCCGTTTGAGGGCGTGGCGGCGGTGCTTGTTGCCCCGCTTCTTCACGGCCCGCTTCATCTCGCGCATCTTGCGTTTATCCGGATCGGCCGGCATAACAGACCCTCTCATGAAGCGCCGCATTCTCATCACCACAGACGCCTGGCATCCGCAGGTGAATGGCGTCGTTCGCACGCTGGACACCACCGCCCGCACGTTGCGGGAACACGGGCACGAGGTGTGCGTCGTGTCGCCGGACGGCTTCGGGCAGGTGCCGGTGCCGTTCTACCCGGAGATTCGCGTCAGTTGGCCGTGGCCGCATCGCATCGATGCCCTCGCCCGGCAGTTCCGGCCGCACCATGTGCATATTGCCACAGAGGGGCCGATCGGCCAGGTGGTTCGCGGATACTGTCGGCGGCGCGGCTGGCGGTTCAGCACATCGTACCACACCAAGTTCCCGGAGTACCTGCGGGCACTCGTCGGCGTGCCAGAACGGTGGGCGTACCACGTGTTGCGGTGGTTCCACAACGGCTCGTCGGCCGTGATGGTCGCGACGCCGAGTTTGGAAGCCGACTTGAAGGCCCGCGGGTTCACGTCGCCGATTCGCCGTTGGTCCCGCGGCGTGGACTTGAGTCTGTTTCAGCCGAAGGCGAAGGCGGTCGGCCCGTACCCGCGGCCGGTGCTCCTTTACGCCGGCCGCGTGTCGGCGGAGAAGGGGCTGGACGACTTCTTGAAACTGAAGACACCGGGCACGAAGGTGATCGCCGGCGACGGCCCGGTGAAGGCCGAGTTGGAGAAGCGGTACCCGGACGCGGTCTTCCTCGGCTACCGCACGGGACAAGCCCTGGCCGACTGTTACGCAACCGCCGATCTGTTCGTGTTCCCGAGCAAGACCGACACGTTCGGCCTCGTGATGATCGAAGCCCTGGCGTGCGGCCTACCGGTGGCCGCGTACCCCGTCACCGGGCCGGTGGACATCATCACGCGGCCGGAGTTGGGGGCACTCAACGACGACTTGGGCCGGGCCATCGAACGAGCGATGGCGAGTGGCGACCCGGCCGCGTGCGTGGCCGAGGGGCGACGATACACGTGGGCGAACTGCACGTCGCAGTTTTTGGCGAACCTGGTGCCGATCCGAGATTCGATATAGCCGCCGGTTTACCGGCAGGTTTTTGGCTCTAAAAAACCCGCCGGTAAACCGGCGGCTATATCAAAGATCACCCCCGTGCCGCCCGATACCTGCGGATGAGCGCGTTCGTCGAGCTATCGTGATGGAGGCCGGCCGCGTCCTTCGCTTGCAGTTCCGGCAGAATCTTCTGCGCCAGCACCTTGCCCAACTCGACGCCCCACTGGTCGAACGAGTCGATGTTCCAGATCGCCCCCTGCGTGAACACGATGTGTTCGTACAGGGCCACCAACTTGCCCACGGCTTTCGCGTCCAGCTTCTCCAGCAGGATCGTGTTCGACGGCCGGTTGCCGGGGAAGGTGCGGTGGGGCACCAGCCAGTCGGGGTGGCCCTCCGCCTTCACAGCCTCGGCCGTCTTACCGAAGGCGAGGGCTTCGGACTGCGCGAACAGGTTCGCCATCAAGATGTCGTGGTGCGCCCCGAGCGGGTTCAGCGACTTCAGGAAGCCGAGGAAGTCGCACGGGATCAGCCGCGTGCCCTGGTGGATGAGCTGGTAGAACGAGTGCTGGCCGTTCGTGCCGGGTTCGCCCCAGTAGATCGCGCCCGTGTTGTAGTCCACGACCGCCCCGTCGAGCGTCACGCGCTTGCCATTGCTCTCCATCGTCAGTTGTTGCAGGTACGCCGGGAACCGCTTCAGGTACTGGTCGTAGGGCAAGATCGCAACCGTGTCGGCGTCGAAGAAGTCGATGTACCAAACACTCAGCAGGCCCATCAGCACCGGTAGGTTCTTCTCGAACGGGGCCGTGCGGAAGTGTTCGTCCATCTCGTGGAAGCCCGCGAGCATCTTCCGGAAGTTTTCCGGCCCAACCGCGAGCATCGTCGAAAGGCCAATCGCCGAGTCCATCGAGTAACGACCACCAACCCAATCCCAGAAGCCGAACATGTTCGCGGTGTCGATGCCGAACTGCTCGACTGCGGCGGCGTTGGTCGACACAGCGACGAAGTGCTTGGAGACGTCGGCGTCGGGACCGAGGCCGCTCACGAGCCAGCCGCGCGCGGTGAACGCGATGGTCATCGTCTCCTGGGTAGTGAAGGTCTTGCTGGAGACGATGAAGAGG
>JBBQCQ010000117.1:0-8603 GCA_038318835.1 Gemmatales bacterium
TGATGGTGATCGACACCGTGCCGGACGGGCCAACCCCGGACGACCTCGGCAACCGCTTCGGCCCGCGCGTGTTGACGTTCGGCCCAGCCGCGGCGCTGTTCGTGTACGCGGTCGTCGCCGGCGAGATCACCGGCCGCGTGCGGTTGCCGAAGTGGCTGCGGCCGCTCGGCGATGCGTCGTACTCGATCTATCTGTTGCACGGCCCCGTCGGGCTGGCGATGCTGTTCCTCACCTGGGGCATCGGCCACAGTCCGCTGCCGCACCTGCTCTGGCTGGCGATCCTGATGGGCAGCGGCATCGCGGCCGGGTTCCTGATGTACCGCCTCGTCGAACGCCCGCTACTGAACCGGCGGAAGAAGCCGCCCATGGATGTACACATCCTGGCCGAGCGTGCGAACCACAGGGTCGAGCAACCTCCGGCCGTCTGCGATGCGAGCGAGGCCGTGGCCGCCGGCCGGTGATAGGGCGGTGTCACCGCCTACGATGATGGGCGCGAGGAAGGCGTGAACTTCGTCGGCCGCATTCGCGTCGAGAACCGAGCCGATCAGCCTCGCTCCACCTTCGACGAGGACATTCGTCATCCGCCGCCGGCCGAGTTCGAACAGCAAGGCATCGAGTGAATCCCCGGCGAAAATCTCCGCCCCGTCGGCTGCCCAACCGGCGAGCTTTGCGGGGTTCGCGGTGAAGACCATCACCGGCACGTCTCTCGCCGTGCGCCGCAACTGGCACCGCTCCGGCAGTTCGCCCGACGCCGTCACGATCACGCGCACGGCCGTCCGCGGCCCCGGCGGGCGGGCCGTCAGCGCCGGGTCGTCGGCCGTCACCGTGCCACCGCCGACGAGGATGGCGTCCATCCGGCCGCGGAGTTCGTGGACGACGGCCCGCGACGGCTCGCCGCTGATCCACTTCGAGTCGCCGGTGCGCGTGGCGATCTTGCCGTCAAGCGTCATCGCCCACTTCAGATGCACCCACGGCCGACCGGTCGAAAGCAGTTTCAAATACGGGGCGTTGAGTGCTTTCGCGTCCCCTTCGCCGATGCCGACGACGACTTCGATTCCCGCGTCGCGGAGAATCTGGATGCCGCCGCCGGCGACCTTCGGGAACGGGTCGGCCATCGCCACGACGACCCGCCGCACGCCGGACGTCAGCACCGCATCGGTACACGGCGGCGTCTGGCCGTGGTGGCAGCACGGTTCCAGCGTGACGACGAGCGTGCCACCGCGGGCACGGTCGCCGGCTGCCGCGAAGGCGTTCACCTCGGCGTGAGCTTCGCCGAACTTCTGGTGCCAGCCCTCGCCGACAAGTCGGCCGGCCGCGTCGAGGACGACGGCCCCGACCATGGGGTTCGGCTCGACCGCTCCCCGTCCGCGGGCCGCGAGCGCAAGGGCGTGGGTCATTTCGCGTTCGTCGTCCGACATCGGAAGAAATCTCGAAAAGTGTGCGAACCCTCGGCCGACGGCCGCGTCTATTCACCGTACAAGCCACGAACACGAACGGGTAACGAACCTACTTCCATGAACGCTCTCCTTGCCACCTATGAACGCCGCAGCCGAGTCGCACTCGGTACCGCCGGCCTACGCTTGAAGAGCGATCCCGCGTGACCCCCTGACGCCAGCGTGAACAAACGCACCGGCCGGGGGAACGCGAGGTTCCCCCGGCCGGTGCTGTTTTTACCCCGTTGGTCTAACGGCAAGGACACTGGGCTTTCAATCCGGGGGCAGGGGTTCAACTCCCCTACGGGGTACTTGGGAAGTGCGGAGTGCGGAACGCGGAGTGAAGACGATGACCGTTGAGCGGCGACGAGCGAACAACTGAGGCTTAGGTGTTAGCGGCAGCACTTCCGGCTCTTAACCGGATTGTGAGGGTTCGAGTCCCTCAGGCCTCACTGATGAATGCGTCTGTGACGTAGTTGGGAACGTACCGGCTCGCCATGTCGGAATCGCGGGTTCAAACCCCGCCAGACGCTTTTGGGGAAGTGCGGAGTGCGGAGTGCGGAGTGCGGAATGAAAGACCGGGGTTTTCACTCCGCACTCCGCACGGGAAAAGGCCCTTGCAGAGTAGCCAGGAGTACTCACCACCCTGTCACGGTGGGGATCGCGGGTTCAAATCCCGCCAGGGGCGCTGAATCAGGAGTCAGGAGTCAGGAGAAAGCCCGCGGACGTACGTCCGTGGGGAGTGTCGGCACGGTACGCGAATCGGAATAGCGACTCGGCTTAAACCTGAGTGTTTGTGGGTTCGATTCCCACCCGTGCTACTGTCGTGTCGATGATGATTGACGGCCCGTTCGTCTAGCGGTCAGGACGCCTGGTTCTCAACCAGACAATAGGGGTTCGACTCCCCTACGGGTCAATGTTGGTGACGTGGCCCAATTGGAAGGAGGCACCGGTCTCAGGAACCGGGATGTGTGGGTTCGAGTCCCACCGTCACTACTGATTGCAGACGGGCTGGCGCTCGGTTGGGTCTCATAAGCCCGACGGCTGGGTTCGACTCCCAGGTCTGCAACTCTTGCGGGCGGGCAGGTGCTCGGCCGGGTCTCATAAGCCTGGACGCTTGGTTCGAGTCCAAGGTCCGCAACTGATTTTTTCCGACTCGGTACGCGAACGGGAATAGCGATCAGGTCGAGAGCCTGATGTTTGTGGGTTCGACTCCCACCCGAGTCAATCCAGTACGGAGTACGGAGTTCGGAGTGCGGAGTGAAAGACCAGAAGGCACTGGGGTTTTATTTTCACACCGCACTCCGCACTCCGCACTCCGCACTGATTTTGGGTTGGTCGTCCAACGGGAAGACGCCTGCCTTGCAAGCAGGAGATTCGGGTTCGACTCCCGGCCATTCCACTCGGTTGATGGACACGGAAGGGAGCCGGATAACGGTTTGCCGGACCGCACTGCTAACGCGGGCCGCCCACAAGGCGGTGACGGGTTCAACTCCCTCCCCTTCCGCTATTGGTTCTTGCCCTGGTGGTGAAACGGATTAATCATTCCACGCTTCGAACGTGGCGTTCCGGGTTCGAATCCTGGCCGGGGTACTGTCTTCTGATCGCGTAGTCCAGCGGCAACGACGCCTCTTTGACACGGAGGAGAGCGGTGGTTCGAGTCCACCCGCGGTCACTTTCCCATTTTCACGTCCCATTCCCCCATCCGATTCGCAGTTGGCTCCATTGTTGCTAACTCGTAGAATGTCGATCTTCACGGCCTCCGGTACGAACTGCGGTCGTCGGCCATGTTGAGGCGGTCCTGCGAGGATTTCGGCTGTGGAATTGAGCAAGTTCTCTCCCCCCCCTCTCTCCACCCCCCTCCCCGCGAAGCGCGCGAACAATCACGGACCACTGTCCGTTGGCGGGCGTCTCGGCACGCTTCTCGGTGTTGCCATCCCACCGGCCGGCCTCGTGGTGGCGGTCGTCGGCCTGTGGGGGTGGGGCTTCCACTGGACCGACCTGGGCGTCTTCCTCGGCATGTATGCCCTGACTGTCCTCGGCATCACCATCGGCTTTCACCGGCTGTTCGTTCACCGCTCGTTTGAAACCTCGATGCCTGTCAAAGTCGCCCTCACGGCCTGCGGGTCGATGGCCCTGGAAGGCACGATGATTCATTGGGTCGCTTTGCACCGCTGGCACCACCAGCACAGCGACCACCCCGACGACGTTCACTCGCCGCACCAGCACGGCCGGGGCGTGTTCGGGTTCCTCCTCGGCTTCTGGCACGCGCACATCGGCTGGGCGTTCTACGCCGACCCGCCCGGCCTCGACCACTACGTGCAAGACCTGAAAAAGAGTCCGACCCTGTGCATGGCCAGTGCTCTGTTCCCCCTGTGGGTTGCCCTCGGGCTAGTGATCCCGACGGCCATCGGCGGCGTGCTCACCGGTACCTGGACCGGGGCGGGAACTGCGCTCCTGTGGGGCGGCTTCGTCCGCATCCTGGTGGTCCACCACATGACCTGGAGTGTGAACTCCGTGTGCCACATCTGGGGCCGGCGGACCTACCAGAGTGCGGACCAGAGCCGCGACAATGCGCTGTTCGGCGTGCTGGCCTTCGGCGAAGGATGGCACAACTCGCACCACGCCTTCCCGACCTCGGCCCGGCACGGCCTGCGCTGGTGGCAACTCGACGTGACCTATTGCGCTATCCGCATCCTCAGCCTCGTCGGCCTCGTCTGGAACGTGAGAGTTCCGACCCGCGAAGCCCAACGCCGGCAGTTGCGAACGGATGCCCGCGACGCGGTCACTTCTTCCGCTTGAACCGCACGTCGTCCACGTTCAAGCCGGCCAGTTTCAGTTCCATCGGCTGGCCGTTTTCGTCCAACAGAAAGTGAACGCCGATACTCGGCCAGCGGCCGTCGGGGTCCACACCCCGGAACGTGCCGAACTGCCAGAATTCCAAATCGTAGGCGAAGTTCGTCCACTTCAGTTTCAGCTTGTCGCCAACCATCTTGATCGCGACCGCCTCGTACAACGTGTCTTCGTACTGGCCGGCGAAGTTCGTCAGGGCGACGGACGGCTTCGCGTCCTTTTGCCGCTTGGAGGCGTCGAACTGTACGCCGGCCACCTGCGTGCCCGCGGCCACCGCCCACATGAGCAGCGACGTGCCCTCCACGCGGTCGGTCGTCACGGGTCGGCCGAGGTAGCGGTCGAAGGTGTCGAACATCACGGCGGCCGGCAGGGCCGAGTTGCCGAGGTTGGCGAGAACGACGACGCCGAGGTTTTCTTCCGGGAGGAAGCCGACCTGAGCGGTCATGCCGTCGACGTTGCCGCCGTGCTCGATGAGGGTATGGCCGTGGTAGTCGCTCAGGAACCAGCCGAAGCCGTAGGCCGAGGATTGGGCCTCGCTATTGAACAGACCACCGAGGCCCGCCCCCTTCGGCACCAGCATCTGCGGCTTGTGCATCTCGCCGAACACGGCGGATTTCAGCAGGCGTTTGTCGCCGGCCTTGCCTCGCGAGAGCTGGAACTGCAGGTACTTCGCCATGTCCGCGGCCGAGGCGTTGATCGACCCGGCCGCCCCGACGCAATCGAGGTTCAGCCAGGGCACGACCATCGGCAGCCCCTTCTTGCGCCGCTCGTGTGGGGTGGCCACATCGCCGTCCTTCGGCAGCTTCTTCGTGCTGGTGTTCGCCGACGTCATGCCCAGCGGCTTGAACAGTTTCTCCGCCATCACATCGTCCCACGACTTACCGGCCACCTTCGCAACGGTCTGCCCGGCCACCATGAACATGAGGTTGTTGTAAACGAAGTTCGTGCGGAACGGGTAAGCCGGCTTCATGTCGCGGAGTTTCGTGACCAGGTCTGGCGCGGTGAACCGACTGCCGTACCAGACCATGTCGTGCCGGTCCAACCCGGTGCGATGGCTGAGCAGATCGCGGAGGCGGATTTCCCCGGTCAGGTAGTCGTCCTTCATGCGGAAGTTGGCTACGTGATCCTGAACGCGATCGTCCCACTTCAGCTTGCCCTCGTCCACGAACATCGCCGCGGCCGCGGCGGTGAACGACTTGCTCACCGAGCCAATGGCGAACACCGAGTTCTCGGTGACGGCCTCCGGCTTCCCGACCTCGCGGACGCCGTAGCCCTTCGCGAGAACGACCTTCCCATCCTTGATGATGGCCACGCCCAGACCCGGCACAGCGTGCAGTTTCAGAGCCTTGCGAACGGCGTCGTCGAACCCGTCGAGCGGGTCGGCCGCCGCGGCGATGGGGGCGAACAGGACAAGGGCCAAGAGACCGAAAGGGCGACGCATAGGGCAGTTCCTCCGGAGGTTCGACGGTGGTCGCCACCAGTTTAACCGAAGTGGCGGCGGCGGGGGTTGGTAGAATGTTCGCACGGGGCACGTCCACAATTTGAGGCGACCATGAACGATCTTACCCGCCGTCAGTTCCCGGCCGCGTTCGGCGCGGGCGTTCTCTTCACCGGAGCCATCATGGCCGACGACAAGAAGCCCGACTCGCCGAAGGGGCCGACCGAAGCCGCATTCGAGCGCGACTACACCGCCCCGACGTTCCAGCCAGGTTGGAAGAAGCCGCAGATCAACCGCGTGCTCGTGCAGGACTTCGTGATCTTCGCCCACAGCGACGCGGAGATGACGAAGAAGCTGCTGGCGAAGGAACCGGCCCTGTTGAACGCGGCCGTCGATTGGGGCGGCGGCGACTGGGAGACGGCCCTCGGTGCGGCCGCCCACATGGGCAACCGCGACATCGCCCTGTTCCTCATCGACGCCGGTGCCCGCGTCGACCTGTTCGCCGCCACGATGCTCGGCCAACTCGACGTGGTGAAGGCCCTGCTGACGCTCCAGCCGAAGTTGATCGACGCGAAGGGGCCGCACGGCTTCGGCCTGCACTGGCATGCCAACGCCGGGGGTACGGACGCCGCGAAGGTGCTTGAATACCTGCAATCGGTCAAGAAAGTCGAGCTGCCGAAGTTCCCCATGAAGAAGTAGCGGTTGTGCCATCTGGTTCGGTCGTGGCGGATCGGTTCCGATTTGTTTTTGCGTCCGGCTTTCGCCGCCGGCGCAAATATCGACGTAATATGCCTTCAGATCAGCTGGGTGCCGGTCTCTCTTCTCATCCAGTTGTGCGTGCTGCGCGAAAGATAACGCCCGTGACATGATTCGCGGGCGACTCTCGAACACTTTTCGGCCCGGCCCGGCCACCTTCCCGGTTTTATGGCGTAAGTTTGCACAGAATAGGTGACACCACGGACGTACTATCAGGAGGGTGCCAGATGCTGGTCCTCAGCCGGAAGCTAGGCGAGAAAATCTACATCGGGGAGAACATCTGCATCACGGTTGTGGACATCGACCGCGGCAAGATTCGGCTCGGCATCGAAGCCCCACGCGATGTGCCGATCTATCGGCAAGAACTGCTCCCGATCCATCAGCAACAACTGCTCGCCCAGGGCAAAGCCATCAGCACCATCAGCACGGGCACCGGCGGGTAAAGTGGAAGCGAACACGACGGCGTGACGGGCGATGCATTCGCCTCCTCACGCCGTTTCTTTTTTGCCCACCACCACCCGCGGTCGCCCGGCTCGGTCCTTGATCGTCTTCCCCGCCTGAAACCCGGCCTGCTCGAACAGGCTTCGCACGGCGTCGGCCTGCGTGAACCCGATCTCGACCATCAGCCCGCCGCCCGGCTTTAGCCACTTCGCACTCTCGGCCGACAGCCGCCGATAGAACGACAGACCATCGGTGCCTCCGTCGAGGGCGATTCGCGGTTCGTGGTCCTTCACCTCCGGCATCAGCGTTTCGATTTCCGCCGGCGGAATGTACGGCGGGTTGCTCACGATCAAGTCGAACGTCGTTCCGGCCGGCAGCGGCGAGAACAGATTGCCGTCGAGGAACAGCACGCGGTCGGCGACGCCGTTGCGGGCCGCGTTCCGCTTCGCCACCGCAAGCGCATCCGGCGACACATCGATGGCTGTCACGGTCGCGGTCTTCACGGCGTTCGCCACGCTGATGGCCACACACCCCGACCCGGTGCCCACGTCGAGGGCCGTCGGCGTCGGCCGCTTCTTGAGGAAGTCGATGGCCGCATCCACGAGGGTTTCCGTATCCGGCCGCGGGATGAGCACGGCCGACGTGACCTCGAACGGCAGCAGGTAGAACTCGCGAACGCCAACGAGGTACGCCGTGGGGCAGCGGTCGAGGCGCTTCGTGACAAGTTCGCGGAAGGCTTTCTTCTCGGCATCGCTCGGCAGTTCGTCGTACCGGACGATCAGGTCGATGCGTTTACATTGCAGGACGTGAGCGAGGAGCAGTTCCGCGTCGAGCCGGGGCGAGTCGAGGCCCTTTTTGGTGAAGTGTTCCGACGTCCACTGGAGCAGGGCCTTGATAGTCCAGGCGGTCTCGGCCATTGGCGGGGGCGTCCTTGCGAAAGGCCGGAACGCAGGTCAGAGGACCAGTTCGGAAGCCGATTGAATCGTGAGCACTTGCCGAATTGCGGCCCGCAGCTCCTCCGTGTCGGTGGCCTGTTGAATGCGAGCGTTCAGTTCCGGGGGCACGCTGCCGAACTTCTGTTCGAGAAGCGTCACGAGCGTGAGGTGGAGTTCCTCGACGCGGCCCTTTTCGAGGCCCTCGACGCGGCCCTTTTCGAGGCCACGTTGAACCAGCGCCTGATAAACCGATGACTCTTCCATGCCTTGTACCCCGGCGAACAATGCTTGGGCCTCACTGCTATCATACCGCAGCCCGAGCAGAATGGAACTGCCAGCCAGGAAGCGGTCGCGGAGTTGTGGTTCCGCAATCTCGTGCTCGCCCTCGCAGGTCACGGCGTCTTGGCGAGCGGGGGGCGTAAGCCCCCTGATTCTCGATGCAGTCCCAAAGGAATCAGGGGGCTTACGCCCATGCCTTTCAGGGTCGTCGTGGAGCTTTGGGGAAGGCGTTTTTCGCTTCCAGGAGCCGAAACGTTGATCGATGCGGCTTCTGGGGGCTCCCCTTTACCTTCTCCACCGGCTTCTTCGGACCTCGCTTCGACTTCACATACCGCCTGACATCCACCGGCCTCGCTTGCTCTCGCACCCACGCCGCGAACGACTCCGCGCTCGCGTCCTTCGCCCACGTCCAATTCGTCGAGTCCGTCATCACATCCATCCCGTCCCAAATCCCGTTCAACTCGATCA